>NZ_JBHXLL010000006.1:0-91388 GCF_042721415.1 Kitasatospora sp. NPDC058444
CCCATCCGCATATCTCACACACCATCGGATACAGCCGTCGCAACGAGCCCGTCTGGCAAACCGGGACGGTTCACCCTGACGAGCTGAAGTCAGTAAGCACCAGCTCGCCCGGGCGATGGTCCGCCGGGCGATCGACGACAGGATCCCGTTCCGCTGGGTGACCGCGGACGCCGGCTACGGCAACAGCAAGGGCTGGCGCACCGAGCTCGAACAGGCCGACGTCTTCCACGTCGTGGCCACCACCCGCCACGACACCGTGGTCACCCGGTGGGCGATGGACCACCGGCTTCACGATCTGGTCGCAGGGCTGTCGCGGCAGAAGTGGAAGCGCCGGTCGTGCGGCGAGGGTGCCCACGGCCTGCGGATCTACGACTGGGCACGCGTGGAGGTCCGTCCCTGGCACCGCCCGGACCGGCGGCACTGGGTGCTCGCCCGCCGCAGCATCGCCGACCCCGACAAGGTCGCCTACTACATCGCCTACGCGCCCGCCGACACCACCCTGAACGAGCTGGTCGCCGTCGCGGGTGCCCGCTGGGCGATCGAGGAGTGCTTCCAGAGCGCGAAGGGCCAGTGCGGTCTGGACGACTACCAGGTCCGCCGCCACCAGGGCTGGTACCGGCACATCACACTCGCCATGGCCGTCCACGCCTACCTCGCCGTCCTGCGGGCCCAGCAGCTCGAAAAGGGGCTGGACCCGCTCGAACGCCAGACCTTATACCGCTGACCGTCCCCGAAATCCGCCGCCTGGTCACCCGCCTCAACCGGCCTGTCCGCCACAGCATCGCCCACGTCCTGCACTGGTCCCGCTGGCGCCGCCGACGCCAGCACCAGGCCCGGATCAGCCACTACAAAAGACGAGGCCACAGCCCAAGAGCTGAAGCCTCGTCACAATAAGCACCGTTGCAGTACTAGGAAGGCCGCAGGTCGTCTCCTATTGCGGGGCGAGACCGGATGGTGCGCTTCGATGTGGCGTAGGTGGCCGACGTCGGCACCGAGAGCTGCGGGCAAGCGGCCGCCCCCGCGGACGCCGGGTCACCCCCGCGCAGGCGGGGTCGATTCGTCGGTCGAGGCCGATGGAATCCGTCGCCGGGGGTCACCCCGCGCGCCGGCACCGTCAGCCGCCGCTCCCGCGCGCCCGCCGAGCACGGGATCGTACCGCTGTGGGTGACCGACACCGACCGCTCCGCCGTATTCGCGCGGGCGCCGTCCTGTCAGGCAGATCGCTCGCCACCGTAGTAGCCGTGGCGCAACCGGAACCTCATGGAGTCGGTGCCGTCTGCCTGGATGTGCGCGATCAGCATCGACCGCAGCGGCTCGGGCAGGTCCTTGCCGTGTGCGGTGGTCCACTCGAATGAGCTGAAGAGTTGGGCCGCGCCGTCGAGCTGGCCCGGGCTCGGTGTGCCGGTGGCAAGCGCCGCGATGATGAGGCCGGGGTCCTCGGCGAGCAGGAGCTGCTGGACCGCCAGATCATACCACTTCAGGCCGCCGGTGGACTCCCTGGCGGGAACCCCGGCCCATGCCAGGAGGGTGTGGATCCGCTCGATCCCGTCGGAATAGCCATTTTGGACGAGCGTGGCGAGCCGTGCCTCGGCGTCGCGAAGCCGATCTGACCAGGCTTCCAGGTCCCGCCCCGGCGGGTTGGAGACCTCCATGGCCGCGTGGCGCAGCCCGGCGGGCGCGGCCTGGAGCCAGCGCAGTCGGCGTCGGTCCTCCTCGGCCTCCCGCACGGCCAGCTCTGCCTGAACCTCTCGCGGTCCGCTCAGGCCTCGTTCCGCCAGCCGCTCGGTCAGTGCCGGACCGTCCTGGAGGTCGGCATCGCAGTCACCGATTCCTCGAAGACGGGGTTGGTGGCGCAGCGTCCAGCAGGCGATCGGCTCGCCCTCGACGTCGTGCACTGTGATCGTGGGCCAGCCGTTGCACAGGCACCGGTCGCCGGTACCGCCGTCCACAATGGCCAGCACGTGGGCCAGCTCTGCGATCTCGGCGTCGGTCACCACGATCTGCGCCACGCCGGTGGAGTCCGCCTCGTCGGGAGATCCTTCGACGATCACGACGCGCCCGGCACGGTTCAGCACGTCACGGAGGTGCGCTGTCGTCGGGGCGCCCTCATCCATGCCCATCGTTCCCTCGTCGATCACGTCCGCGAGGATATCGGCGCCGGTCCGATGGCGGCCTGCTGGTCCCTGCGCGAGCGCCTGGACACCACCACACCGCGGCCGACTCGTCTTCCGCGTCTTCGCCGCCCTGGCCGAGTTCATCCGCGAGCTCATCGTCGCCGGCACCGGCGATAGGCAGGCGATGGCCTCGCTCGCCTTCCCCGTCGGCGGCCAGCAGTGGCCCCCGGCCGGCGATGTCTTCGCCCGGGTGTGCGCCGCCGGCGGCGGCCGGTGACCGACCAGCCCGAACAGCGACCGGCACGGCACGTCTTCCTCTCCGACTTCTCTGATGATTGGGCGAGTTCAAGCGTCGTGGGAGGGTGTGCGTGGGCGAGTGGCTCGTGGTGCGGGTGCCCGATTCAGAGGGCTGGGGGCGGCTGCTGGAGGAAGGGGTGACCGACGGCCGTTTCAACAGTGGAGATGGACCACCATAGGTCAGTCGTCCTGCCGTAGGAGCGAGAGTCGCCGTCGGGCCTCGTCGCGAACTCCAGGATCCACGTCCGACGTCAGCGCCTGGAGTTGCCGGATGAGCTCGGCCACGCCGTTGCCGGTCATCCAGCGCGGGTCACCGTCAAGTTCCGCGCTGAGCTGGTCAGCGGTTCCCTGGTCGGCCGCTTCGGCTCGGGCGGCAAGCACGGCACGCAGGCCGGGTAGGTCCCCACGCGCCAACAGGGCCACGGCTGTCTCCGAGGTCACTGCGGTGTCCTGAACATCGAGCAAGAGGCGGTGGAGAACATCGGCGACGGCCTCGATCTGAGGTACTGCCGCCAGCCGACGCCCTGCAGCGGCCCTGACACTCCATGAGGGGGAGTCCGCGGCAACGAGCGAATCAATCAGCTCTCGATCCTGGAAACCTTTCATGCCACCAGCGTGCCAGAAGACGTCTCGGCCGCAATGGTCCATCTCCGCTGTCACAGGACACTGGCGCGTCGTGGCCGAGGAGTTCACCACCGGTAAGAGCACCCATTGGCGGTTCGTGACCGCGTGGGCTGACCTTGGCTGAAAAACCTGCACAAACAACCCAGCGCGCAATCTACCGTTCAGTACCACAGGGAGCCGCGGTCGTCGGGGGCCTCGTGCTTCGGGGCCGTCCGATGGTGTGGGGGCCTTTGATGACTGCCGAGCGTGTGGTCCGCGGCCGGACCGGCGTGATCCTCGTTCTGATCATGGCTCTCGCCGCTCTCGGGCTGACCTCGCCCGAGCGGTTCCGCAGCGCCGCCGCGACGGTGCCGGACGCCAGGTCTGCGGTCACCGGGCCGGAGGGGCCTGAGGGCACGTCGTTCAACCCGAACCAGATCAAGGACATCAAGGCGGCGGACCCCGGCGCCGGGGTGAACCTGATCGAGGCCCCGACGGCGAACAACAGCGGTGACGCGCGGCTGGCGTACCCGCTCGAGGTTCCCAAGGGGCGCGGGGGCCTGCAACCCGACCTGTCGGTCGCCTACAACTCGGCAGGCAGTAATGGCTGGGCCGGCGTGGGCTGGGACTTGAGCACGCTGTTGATCACGGTCGACACCCGGTGGGGCGTCCCGCGCTACGACGGCGGTAAGGAAACCGAGTCGTACGTGCTGAACGGGGAGCAGCTCACCCCGGTGGCGCACCGCGGTGAACTCCAGGCGCGTACCGCGGAGAAGGTGTTCCGCTCCCGAGTCGAGGGCAGGTTCGAGCGGATCGTGCGGCATGGTGACAAGCCGTCGAACTACTGGTGGGAGGTCACCGACAAGCAGGGCACCCGTACCGTCTACGGCGGGGCGGAGAACACCTCGCTCGCCGACGCGTCCGGCAACATCGCGGTGTGGGCGGTGCGCGAGGTGCGTGACGCGCACGACAATCTGATGCGCTACCACCACGTCCGGGTCGACGACGGCGGGGCCGCGAACGCGACCGTCGCGGGCCGCGCCCTGTACCCGCAGCGGATCACCTGGACCGGGCATGGTGACACTGAGGGCCGGTACTCGGTCACCTTCGTCCGGGACCGCGACCGGGGCGAGGCGCGCCGCGGGGACGTCCAGATCGACGCGCGGTACGGGTTCAAGAAGGTCACCGCCGACCTGCTGCGCCGCGTCGAGGTCAAGCTGGACGACCAGCTGATCCGCGCCTACGAGCTGAACTACCGGACCGGCGCGTTCGCCAAGACGCTGCTCGCCTCGGTGTCGCAGTTCAGCGAGAGCAACCAGCTGTTCAACACCCACACGTTCGACTACTTCGACGACGTGCGCGACCAGTCGGGGAACTACAACGCCTTCTCCGACGCGGCGCCTTGGTCGGTGCCGGATGACGACCTCGGGGTGAACATCCGCGAAGGCGAGGCCAGCGCGATCTCGGCGAACACGTCGGTCGGCTTCGGCGCGCACCTGTTCGCGGGCTACAACGTGCAGGGGCTGCCGACGAAGGAGGGTTCCGTCGGGTTGAAGGTCGGGTTCAGCGCGGGTCAGTCCGATGGCCTGTCGACGCTGGCCGATGTGAACGGCGACAACCTGCCGGACAAGGTGTTCCGCAAGAACGGCGATGTGTTCTACCGGCCCAATCTGGCCAAGCCGGGTGGTGAGCCGAAGTTCGGCGACACGCCGATCAAGCTCACCGACCTCCCGGGCATCTCGACCGAGCGCACGCTGTCCGGCACCATCGGCGCCGAGGCGTACGTCCTCACCACCTCGGCCCAGCTGGACTTCGTGGGCACCACGACCACCTCGGACCGGTTCTTCAGCGACGTCAACGGCGACGGCATCACCGACCTGGTGAACAACGGCGGCGTGCTGTTCGGCTACCTGGACGCGAACGGGCAGCCCGCCTACAGCGCGGACTCCACCCGCACTCCGGTGCCGATCGGGGGCGGCGCGGTGACCGGCGAGATCGTCGGCGACCAGACCGCGCAGTTCAACCAGCAGGTGGACAACTCGCCGCTGCTGGACACGGTGCGCCGCTGGGTCGCACCGTTCGACGGCAACGTCCGCGTGGACGGCCGCGTGCAGCTGACCCAGGACCCCTCCCCGGCGCGGGCGGCCTACACCAAGGCCGACGGCGTGCGCGTCACCATCCAGCACAAGGACGCCGAACTCTGGGCGCAGCGGATCGGCCCCGACGACCACTCCGAGTTCGTCCCGGGCAATGTGGCGTCGATTCCGGTGAAGAAGGGCGACGCGCTCTACTTCCGTATCCAGTCCATTCTGGACGGCAAGTACGACACCGTGGCGTGGGACCCGGCGATCACCTACACCGACCTGCCGGCCGGCGCGGACGCGAACGGGTTGGCGAGCACGGTGTTCCGCGCGTCGGCCGACTTCACCTTCGGTGGCAGGCCGTCCTTGGTGACCGTGCCGGTGAACGGCACGTTGCGGCTGACCGGTGACGTGGTCAAGTCCAAGGCGACGTCGGACGACGTGACCGTCGTGATCGAGAAGGGCAACGGCGTCCACGCCGGCACGGAGGTGTTCCGCAAGGTCCTGCCCGCCGCGTCGACCGGTACCTCCGCGATCGACGTGAGCATTCCGGTCAGCGTGTTCGAGAAGATGTCGTGGAAGCTGAAGACCGACTCCCCGATCGACGCCTCGGCGGTGAGCTGGGCGCCGAAGGCGCACTACACGGCCGCGCAGGGGGTCGAGTCCGTCGTCGACGCCAAGGGCGATCCCACGCTGGTGATCACCCCGCCGTACGACATGGACATGTTCCCGGCGGACACCCTCACCGCGCCGCAGCAGTCCTACAAGGCGACCAAGACCGGCCAGTTGAAGGTGCGGCCGAAGCTGTCCTTCAACTTCAATCTCCTCGGTGAAGCCAAGATCGCGTTCACGGTGAAGAAGCGCGGCGGGCAGTTGCTCGGCAAACGGATCTTCCAAGCCAAGGACACCTCCCCCTTCGGTGGCCCGAACCTGGATCTGACCGTGCCGGTCACCGCCGGCGACGAGCTCTACATCGACTACTCCACGACGGAGGCCAGACTGCTCGACAGTCTCGTCGAGCAGTCGGCGTCGGTCACCTACGACGTGACCTCCGGCTGGCCGGCCTTCACCCCGGCGCCCGGCGCCCTGCACGCCTCCGTCGGGCAGGGCGCCTTCGCCCAGCCCTACCGAGGCTGGGGTGTGATCGGCTACCAGGGCAACCGCGACCGCGCCACCCAACCGATCAAGCAGGCCGAACTCACGCTGGACCAGAGCTTCAAGGACGCACTTCCCAAGGAGCCCAAGGAAGCGGACGTCGCGCCCTTCGCCGCGAACCCCCGGCTCACCATGCCGCGGCTGGCGGTGTTCGCCCCCGTTCCCGCCAAGGGCGGCTGGGCCGCCCAGGACGAGTCCTCCTGGGCCACCGCCGCCATGGCGACGAGTTCCCGCCTCGGCGCGGACACCATCGACATCGTCACCGACGCCGACGTGGCGGGCGACCGGGCGGTGATGCGCCGTGGTGTCACCGGTCAGGTGTCGGGCACCCTCGCGGCCGGCCCGTTCGGCGGCACCGTGGTCGGCGGGATCACCGCGGGTTCGGTCGACTACCTCGACCTCAACGGCGACGGCTACCCCGACGTCGTGGGCGCCAAGGAGATCCAGTTCTCCGACATGACCGGCGCGCTCGGCGCCACGCGCGGCACCCTCGGCGGCAACGTCCGTGAGGCGGACAACGTCTCCGGCAACGTCTCGCTCTCCGCGGGCAGCGAGACCGCCACCATCGCCAGCGCACTGGGCATGGCCGCCCCCGACGCGGGCACCAGCGCCAACACCGCCACCACCGGCGCGGTCCAACCGTCGCTCGGCATCGGCGGCAGCCTCGGCGGCGGCGAGTCCGACGTCCGCGTCGACCTGATCGACATCAACGGGGACGGGCTGCCGGACAAGGTGTTCGGCAACGGCGACGTCCAGTTGAACCTCGGCTACTCCTTCGCCGCCCGCGAGCCCTGGTCGGCCGGACCGATCAACGACGCGTCCACCCGCAACGTCGGCGTCAACCTCGGGTTCAACATCGACCGCTACGGCTTCGCGGGCGGCGTGTCCGCCGAGCTGGGAACCTCGTTCACCAACGCGAGCATGGCGGACGTCAACGGCGACGGCCTCACCGACCGGGTGTTCACCGACGGGGCCAACCCGGTCAAGGTCGCGGTCAACACCGGCACCGGCTTCACCGCACCCGCTCCTTGGCGCGGCAGCTTCCCCGAGATCGCCGTCGACAAGAACGCCAGTCTCGGCGCGGGCGTCTACTTCACCGTCGGCCTGCCCACCCCCGTCGGCATCTTCGTCTTCAACCCCGGCGCCAACGCGTCCACCGGCATCAGCCGGGCCGAGACCAGCCTGCGCGACGTCAACGGCGACGGCCTCGCCGACCACGTCAGGTCCACCCGGGACAACGAGCTCCTGGTCGCGGTCAACAAGACCGGTCGCACCAACCTGCTGCGCTCGGTCAGCCGGCCGATGGGCGCCCGGATCGACCTGGACTACAGCCGGTCGGGCAACACCGCTGACATGCCGGCGAGCCGCTGGGTGCTGTCCCGCACTGCGGTGTTCGACGGGCTCGCGGGCGACGGCGCCGACACGCGTCTGACCACCTTCCGCTACGAGCAAGGCCGCTACGACCGGCTGGAGCGCGAATTCCTCGGCTTCGGCCGCGTCGTGACCGAGGACCGCGACCCCGGTGCGGGCGACGCCGTGCGGCGCGCGGTGACGAACGAGTACCGCACCGACGGGTACTACAGCCGCGGCCTGCTCACCCGCACGCTGACCCTGGACGACGCGGGCCGCCCGTTCCGCGAGACGGTCAACACCTACCGGCTCCACGACACCTCCTCGGGCACCGAGGCGGACCCGAAGAGCCCGACGGCCACCGTGTTCCCACAACTCACGCGCGTCGAGGAGAAGTTCTACGAAGGCGCGGCCACCGCGGCCAAATCCACGTTCACCGAGCTCTCCTACGACGGGTACGGCAACGTCGTCCGCACGTTCGACGCGGCCGACGACGGTGCAGCGGACGACCTGGAGACCACCTACGGATACAGCGCGTCCGACCCGGCCTGCCGCGACCGCGGCATCGTCGGGATCGCGAACGTGCTGCGGCAGAAGGCCGCTGCGAGCGGCGCGGTGCTCCGCCACCGTGAGGCTGGTGTCGACTGCGCGACCGCTGCCGTGCGCCAGGTCCGGAAGTACCTCGATGACAGCACCTCAGCGGTCTCCGACCTGGAGTACCACCCGGACGGGAACCTGAAGTCGGTGACCGGCCCGGTGAACGCGACGGGGCAGCGGTACAAGCTGGAGTACGGCTACGACACCGTCGTCGGCGTGCACGTCGAGTCCGTCGTGGACAGCTTCGGGTACCGGTCGTCCTCGACGCACAACCTGAAGTACGGCCTGCCCGACCGCAACACCGACCAGAACAACCAGTCGGTCCTGATGTCCTACGACACCGCCGGCCGCCTGGACACGGTGACCGGACCGTACGAGACGGGCGGCGGCCAGGCCACGATCGACTTCGACTACCACCCCGAGGCGACGGTCCCGTACGCCACGACCAAGCACCTGGACCGCACCGCGACGGGTGTGCGAGCGGACACCATCGACACGGTCACCTTCACCGACGGCCGCAAGCGGGTGCTGCAGACGAAGAAGGACGCCTCGGTGGCCGCGGTGCCGGGGGCGGCGCCCGCCCAGGTGATGACGGTGTCCGGCCGGCTGAAGTTCGACGTCCTCGGCCGCGCGGTGGAGAAGTACTACCCGGTCACGGAGGCCAAGGGGTCCGCGAACACCGCGTTCAACGCCACGTTCGACGCCGTGGCGCCCACGAAGGACGCCTTCGACGTGCTGGACCGTTCGGTGAAGACGGTCCAGCCGGACGGGGTCACCACCAGCACCGGGTACGCGTTCGGCCCCGACAGGGCCGGCACGACCCGGTTCGAGCAGACGGTGACGGACGGCAACGGCAAGCAGCGCCGCACCTACACCGACGTCCGTGGCGCGACCACGTCGGTGAAGGAGTTCAACGGTCCGGCGGCGCTCTGGACCAGCTACGAGCTCGACCCGATGAAGCAGGTCACGGCGATCACCGACGACAAGAACAACGTCACGCGCGCCGAGTACGACGGCATGGGGCGGCGCACCGTGTTCGACAGCCCGGACGCCGGACGCACCGAGACGCGCTACGACCTGGCCGGGAACATCATGGCGAAGATCACCGCGAACCTCCGGGCCGCGGGCAAGTCCGTCGAGTACGACTACGACTACTCGCGGCTGAAGGCCATCCGGTACCCGACGTTCCCGGGCAACAACGTCACCTACGCCTACGGCGCGCCGGGCGCGCCGGACAACGCGGCGTCCCGGGTCACCGAGGTCCGCGACGCGGCCGGGACGACGGCCCGCGCCTACGGGGCGCTGGGCGAGGTGACCAAGGAGACCCGCACGATCACGGCGACCGGCGGCACTCCGCGCACCTACACCACGTCGTGGCGCTACGACGCGTTCAACCGCGTGCTGCAGCTGACCTACCCCGACGGCGAGGTGCTCAGCTACGACTACGATTCCGGCGGCCAGGTCACGCGGGCGACCGGCGTCAAGAACGGGACCGCCTACACGTACCTGGACCGGCTCGACTACGACAAGTTCGAACAGAAGATCCTGCAGCAGACCGGCAACGGGGTCCGCACGACCTATACCTACGACGCCGAGGACCGCAGGCTCGCGGCGCTGAAGTCGGTGGCGCCGAACGGGACCCCGTTCCAGAACCTGGGCTACACCTACGACAACATCGGCAACATCACCTCCCTGGCGAACAACGCGCCGCAGGGAGGGGAGATCGGCGGCCCGAGCACCCACACCTTCGGGTACGACGACCAGTACCGGCTGACGTCCGCGTCCGGCCAGTACACCGACAAGAACAACCACGTCAACAAGTACACGGTGACCCTGGGCTACGACTCGATCCACAACACCACGAGCAAGTCCCAGCACCACGAGGTCACGGGCGGCACCCCGGCCTTCCCGGTCGGCGGCGGGGCGGCCGGCCCGATCGAACCGGTCGACGACCCGACGAACCCGGTCGACGCCCAGGACAGGACCAGCTACGACTACGCCTACGCGTACGACGGCACCAAGCCGCACGCGCCCGGCAAGGTCGGGCCGATCACCCACGCCTACGACGCCAACGGCAACCTGACCGACACCGTCAACACCGCGGCCAACGGAAAACGGCGGCAGTTCGTGTGGGACGAGGAGAACCACCTCACCTGCAGCCAGGACACCGCAACCGCCACCGTCGCGCAGGACCCGAGCGGCTGCACGGACGCCACCGTCGCCTACACCTACGACGACAAGGGCGACCGCGTCGTCAAGAAGGGCGACGGACTCTCGCTCTACCCGAACCGCAACTACAGCGAACGCGACGCGACCGGCTACAAACACGTCTTCGTCGGCGACAGCAGGCTGACGACCAAGACCGTCGCGGCCACCGGGACCGAGGACGACCAGTCGTTCCTCCACGCCGACCACCTCGGCTCCTCCGGGTACCTGACCGACAAGCAGGGCGCGGTCACCGAGCACCTGGAGTACTTCCCGTTCGGGGAGACGTGGGTGGAGGAGCGCACCGGGCAGGCGGACACCCCGTACCGGTTCACCGGCAAGGAGCAAGACGCCGAGACCGGCCTGTACTACTACGGAGCCCGCTACTACAACCCGAGGACCCAGCTGTGGGCCGGCGCCGACCCGGCGCTGCCGGACTACCTCGACAAGGGCGTCGCGGGCGGCATCACCGAACCGCGCAACCTCGCCGCCTACACCTACGCGCACAACAACCCGGTCAAGCTGGCGGACCCGACCGGCAAGTGGCCGAAGATGCCGTCGTGGAAGACGATCGGCCACACCACCCTCGACGTCGTCGGCATGGTCCCGGTCGTCGGTGAGGTGGGTGACCTGGCCAACGCGGGCTGGTACGCCGCGGAGGGCGACTACGTCAACGCCGGTCTCTCGGCAGCCTCGGCCATCCCGGGCGCGGGGTACGCGGCGAACGCCGCCAAGTACGGCAACAAGGCTCTCGACGCCGCGAAGGCCGCCAAGAACGCCGACAACGCCGTCGACGCGGCGAAGACGGCCAAGGCGGCCGACAACGCGCCTGCCCCCAAGGCGGAGACACCCAGCTCCTGCAACACCAACAGTTTCACCGGTGACACGCCGGTCCTGATGGCCGATGGCACCAGCAAGCACATCGACGGCATAGCGATCGGTGACCAGGTCATCGCAACCGACCCGGAGACCGGGGAGAGCGGCCCGCGCACGGTCACCCGGCTGATCACCGGCGAGGGCGAGAAGAACCTCGTCGAGATCACGGTCGCCAACCCCGACGGGCAGCCAGGCACGGTCATCGCGACCGACGGCCACCCCTTCTGGATCCCGGCGCTCGGCCGCTGGGTGAAGGCGGGGAAGATCATGCCCGGCACCCTGCTCCAGACCGGCAGCGGTACGTACGTACAGGTCACCGCTGTCCGCGCGTGGACCGAGATCCAGCGTGTGCACAACCTCACCGTCGACGACATCCACACGTACTACGTCCTCGCCGGTACCACGCCGGTCCTCGTACACAACTGCCTGAGTGGTGGCGCCGCAGAGCAAACCGCCAAGCGCGGGCGAGCGGAAGATCTTCAACCGCACGAGGGAGCGACCGGCGATCACACGGTTTTCGAGCGGGACGCGGATGGCAAGGTCACGCGCTATCAGACCTGGACCCAGAACGATAAAGCACCGTCCGGCTGGCAGAAGGGCCCGAGGTTCCGCGGGACCGGTGGAAGCCACGCCGGAATCGAGCCGCCGATCTGGTATCCGAAGGGCGGTGGCAAAGGAATCCCAGGCGCCGACGTACCCAAGGAAATCCCGCCGGGCTATCTTCCCTAGAGGATTTCAATGAGCCATCCTATGGGCGCCTACCGCACCCTCCGTGAATCTTTCCCCTGCCCGCGAGGACGTCCCCTCCGCCCCCGCCTCCGCCACGGCCACCGGGTGGTAGGTGCGGGCTGGGCACAGGACGACCGGGGCGCGGCACCCTCAGTGGTGCCGCGCCCCGGTCGTTCGGCAGCCCGCCGCCCTACAGGGCGGCGGCGAGGGTGTCGGCGGTGCGCAGGGTGAGGGCGGCCAGTTGGAGGGTGGGATTGGAGGTGCCACCGGTGGGGAACACGGCGGAGCCGACGACCCAGACGCCCGGGTGGTCGTGGGACTGGCCGGACGGGTCGACCACGGAGTCCGCCGCGGCGGTCCCCATCCGCATGGTGCCCATCAGGTGGCCGGAGCCCTTGTACGTCCCGGCCGGGGCGGCGGGGGCGATCTCCGTGGCGCCGACGGTGCCTTCGAGGTACTGCCAGATCCGGTGGGCGACGCTGTGGCCGTAGGTGAGCGCGGCCTTGGAGTAGGCGTCGACCCGGTAGGCGATCTTCGGGCGGGGCAGGCCGAGGACGTCGAGCTTGTCGGAGAGCGTGACCCGGTTGTCCGGGTCGGGCAGCTGCTCCGTGGAGTAGCTGAACCGCAGCATCCGGGTGACCCGGTGGTTGACGGCCTCCTGGAGCTTCGCGCCGGTCAGCAGGATCTTCCGGGCGGCCTTGTCCCACATGAGGGCGTCGAGCGCGGCCTCCGGTGACTGGGTGCGGCCCCAGCCGTCGTTGCCGATCGTCATCCGGAAGCCCCCGGTGTCCTTGCGGAACGGGCCGTCCCGGAAGTTCTCGATGCCGAGCGTGCTCTGCGGACCGCGGAACGGGAAGACCGGCTCGGCGAGCAGGCCCACCACCTCGTCGGTGAGGTGGTCCATCAGGTTGCGTCCGACCTGGTCGCTGGTGTTCCGCAGGCCCGAGATCAGCCAGAGCCTGGGGATCTCGACCGCGTTGAGGGCCAGCACCAGCTGCCGGGTGGTGACGCTCTGCTCGGCGAGGTCGGCGGTGGTCCAGTCCTTGAACACGACGGTGAAGGAGCCGTCCTGCTGGGGCACCACCTTGGTCACCACGCACGCGGGTTTGAGGTCGACGCCGAGCGCGACCGCCTTGCCGACGTGGTGCCCGGCGTCGTACTTGGCCCCGGACGGGCAGATCGGCAGGCAGCTGGAGTTGCCCTGGCAGGAGCTGCGCCCTTGGTACTCCCGGGAGTTGCGGGCCTGCGGGGTCGTGATCGGGAGCACTTCGACGTTGTCGATCGGCGGCATGCCGGCCAGCGCCTCGCGGACCACCAGGTCCCCGTAGCTCGGGGCGATGGCCGGCATCGGGAAGTCGGCGCTGCGCCGGGTCAGGGACGCCCACTCGGCGTCGTCGCCCGAGACGCCCAACTCCTGTTCGGCCCGGACGAGGTAGGGCTCCAGCTCGTCGTAGTCGAAGGGCCAGTCAACTCCGCGACCGTAGACGGTGTTCAGCCGGAAGTCGTTGGCGAGCCAGCGGGGGGTGTTGCCGCGCCAGGCCCAGGTGCTGCCGCCGGTCATGCGCTGGAAGCCGCTCTTGAACAGGTCGGTGGTTCCGCTCTGGTCGTAGTACTGGTTCATTACGACCGGATTGCTGACACCGTCCTGGGAGGGGGCGAAGCCGTCCTTGTTGTTCAGCAGATCGGCGTACGGCGTCGGGACGCCCTTGCCGGGGGAGAGCTGGTAGGCCTCGACGAACGCGGCCCGCTGCGCCGCGTCGAGGCCGTTGTTCCCCGCGTCCAGGATCAGGACGCGGGCGCCGGGTTTCGCGGCCTTCACGGTGCAGGCGGTGAGCGCCCCGGCGACGCCGGCGCCCACCACGACCAGGTCGAAATCGAAGTCCATCGGGTCGGTTCCTCGCTCGCTCAGGGGTGCTGGGTCCAGTGGCCGTATCCGCTGGGCTGGGGCGGCTGCGGTGCGGCGGAGCCCGGGTGGGCCTCGATCACGCTCCAGATCAGGCCGGAGCGCCATTGCGCGGAGGTTCCGGGGGGATCCGGCGTCTCGTCCGGGTGGGGGAACATCCCGGTGTACCAGACCGTGATCACGGCGCGCGCGGTGAGCGCGAGCGCGGCGTCGGCGTCCAGGGCGTCCTGGAGGGCCTTGCCCGGGTCCGGCGCGCCCGTCGCGGTCGTCCAGGCGGTGAGCAGGCGCGGGAGATCGGCGGGGTAGGCGGCGAGGACGCGTTGCTGGAAGTCGTCGGAGAGCCGGGTATCGAGCGGGGCCGTACCGGTGAGGTGCTCGGAGAGGCCGCGGAAGTCGGCAGCGGGTGTCATGGTGGGCGTCCTCCCGTTCACTTCTCGACGAAGACGATGTCCTCGATGGCGGGGCGCAGCTTGACGGTGTTGCCGATGACGTCGACGACGTGCTGCAGGCCGATGGTGGTGAACCTCGGGTCGGAGAAGAAGTACTCGTCGGCCTTGCCGGCCAGGAAGGCGGGGAAGCCGTCGAGGGAAGGGCCGAAGAGCCGCAGGTAGTCGGCCAGGCTGCGGAACAGCTTCGGCAGGATGACCAGCTGGTCGGTGAGGCTGCCCAGGTCCTCGATCACGGCGCCGGTGTGGGTGACGTCGTTGGCCCAGACGCTGTCGGGCGCCTTCACGGCCCGTGCCTGTCGGGCGGTGGCGGCCATGTCGAGGCGCAGTTCCGGCGGCAGGTTCGAGAAGAACGTCGGGTAGACCAGGCCGCGGGACAGCAGTTCGTGGTTGGCGGTCTGGTGCAGCATCGGGACGGTGACCATGACCGACGTTCCGCTCACGGCGTCCGGGTCCGGCGTGCCCCTGCCGACCAGCGCGACGCAGCGGCCGAACTTGTCGGCGCCGCTGGCGAGGATGTACCCGGAGACGGTCTCCGGGGTGGCGGAGGTGACCTTCTCGTCCCCTCCCCGCTGGACGTCGGTGAAGCCCAGCCAGGCCAGCAGGACATCCCGGGCGGCGTGGGCGCCCAGGTCGAGCGGCTGGTGGGCGAACTCGGGACCGACGCCCTGGTAGTGCGTCTCCAGGGCGTCGATCCCGTCCAGCCGCAGGCTGGCGCCACCGTCCTTCACCTTGACCCCGCCGGGGACCTTGGACCAGAGGGTGATGTCGTCGGGGAGGAAGCGGATGGTGTCGCCGTCCGGTTCGAAGCCCTTGATCAGGTAGCTGCCCTTGATGAGGATCATCGGCATGATGTCGCCTCTCGTAGTCGAGTCGTGACCCATTGTGAGGTGATTCGTCGGCAAAGTACGGAAGTGTCCCGTCGGCGAGTTGGCGGGCGGCCGGCGCCCCGGCCGATCCGCCCCGGCCGAAGTCGGCGGCTGAGGAAGCGGTGCGGCCCGGCGGGTGAGGGGCCTTCGGGCAGAGTTCGCTGCCCTTTGGGGCGCGGCCGTCCTTGCCGGGCGAGCTGGGTGGGATCCTGGGCCGTGAGTGTGCGGTGGCCACCGTGGCGCCCCGGCCACGTCGTCGCCACCCGGGGTCAGGAGCGGCAGTGCGAGCACAGGAACGCGACGACCAGCGGGCCGGACGGCAGGCGGCGCAGCGTACGGCCGTGTCCAAGCGGCCGGCTGTGTCCACGCGGCCGGCGGCGGAGCTGCCGGCAACCGGGCGGAGCCTGCACGCGCTCCAGGCCTCGGTCGGGAACGCCGCCGTCGTGCAGATGATGCTCCGGGGCGGGGTGCTGCACGACGAGCACGGCGCCGGTCGCGCGCTGCGGGCGTCGGCCGGGTTCGCGGTGCAGCGCTCGACCGTGTCCGAGGTCCTGCGGACCGGCGGTCGGCCGCTCGACGGTGTGACCCGCACGGAGATGGAGAACCGCTTCGGCGCCGACTTCTCCGACGTCCGGATCCATGACGACAGCGCCGCCAAGGCCTCCGCCGCCGAGGTCGGCGCCAGCGCCTACACCAGCGGCCACCATGTGGTGATCGGTGACGGTGGCGGCGACAAGCACACCCTGGCCCACGAGTTGACGCACGTCATCCAGCAGCGCCGGGGCCCGGTCGCGGGCACGGACAACGGCGGGGGCCTGCGGGTGTCCGACCCCTCCGACCGCTTCGAACGCGAAGCCGAGGCCAATGCCCGGCGGGTGATGGCGGGGAGCGGGATGGCCACAGTGGCGCCGGCCTCGGTGGCGCCGGCCTCGGCGCTGCCGGCCCCCGAACGGGGGAGCCGGCCCTCGGAGGCCCTGCCGATCGCCCGGCTGATGAGCGTGGAGGCCTTCAAGCAGCGGAGCTCCGTGAAGAAGAGCATCCGTCCCAGTGCGCTGAAGAAGCTGGACACGGCGCTGGAGCGGTTCCACGCGATCCCGGAACAGCAGTTCTCCGCCCGATCGCAGCAACTGGAGACGATCGTTCAACTGTGCCTCAACGCCCAGGGGGAGCTGAAGGACGGCCCGCGCAAGGACGCGACCTTCGATCTCATGAACGAGGCGGCCACCGAGAAGAACGGGATGGCCCTGGACGTCGCCGTCGAGACCGCCATGCGCCAGGCCCGGCTGGAGCGGCCCATCTACGACTGCCTGGAGCGCTACCAGCGGCGCGACGACGAGTCCGGCGGGTTCGTCCACCTCATGGAGGCGAACGACCTGCTCGCGAGGCACGCGGCGACGCCGGACGGCAAGGACCTCGGAGTTCTCAGCGCCCTGGTCCAGGACCTCATGAGCCGGGCGGTCCACGCACTGACCCCGGAGCAGAAGGCCTATCTCGTCCGCCGGGACCTGGCGCGGATCGAGGCGCTGCGCGACACGCTGACGGACGGCACCCTGAAGCGGATCCTGACCGAGCTGCTGACCGGCACGGACCAGGTCAACTTCGAGGCCGGTGGCGCCGGCGCCAAGCTCGGCGGGCCGGCGGGGCAGGCCTACACGGTCAAGCACGGGCTCACCCAGCCGGACGGGACCGTCGAGTGCACGGGGTCGCTGGTCCACGAGCTCACGCACGTCGCCACGCACCGGACGTACGGGAACTCGGCGGTCATGCTGATGCTCCCGCTGAGCATGAGCGAGGCGGACGCCATCGCCCTGGCCAAGCACCGGACGGCCCGGATCGGCGAACTCGAAGCACTGCTCGCCAGGGAGAGCACCACCATCCCGGAATCGCACACCGCGCTGATCAGGAACAAGCTGAACTACGCCAAGGGCGACAAGCTCTCGACGTACGTCGCCAACTTCAGGGCCAAACTGACGGCCGACGGCGACTACGAGCGGCTCTCGCAGCTGGCGAGCCGGATCCCGGAGGGCAGCAGCACGCTCGTCGAGTACGACACGGTACTCAACCAGCTGCTGGTGATGATGCACGAGTGGGGCATGGGGCCGGAGTCGGCGTTCCGCAACCGGGTGGAGGCACTGGCCCAGGAGCGGTACGAGCACCGGCAGGCCGGTTCCACCGAGCCCGCCCCGGCCGCGACCGTCTGACCCGTCCGTCCGGCTCGACACAGGACCGCCAACCACCTGCGCAACGGCATGCTGAGCGCACCAACGCCCAGTCAACACCGGACGCCGACGACCACTCGCCCGTGCGATACCCGAGCCGAGCCCCCTCCGGAACGATAGGTCTACGAACTGCCCATGCCGACAGGGAGGCCCGCATGACCCGTACCCGCTCCGGGAGCCGCCGCCTGGCCCGCATCGCGCTCGCAGCGGCCTGCACCGCCCTCCTCGCCGCCACCCAGACCTCCCAGGCCTTCGCCGCCAGCCGCACCGTCAGCTTCGAGTACCAGCACCTGTGGATCGCCCCCGAGTTCGAGACCGGCAACGGCACGATCACGCTCACCGTGAAGAGTTGCAACCACACCAAGTCCGACATGACCATCACGCTGCGCAACACCGACGGGCCCAACACGGACATCGGCCACGAGCGCGTCAAGTGCGCGGAGGGCAGTAGGGCCTCGTTCGACGGTCTGAAGGGGGGCACGTTCGAGTTCGAGCTCGGCAAGCTCGACGACGGCACCACGTTCAAGGGAACCGCCACCTACACCTACCCCGCCCCCAAGTGATGCGGGGCACCAGTCCTGCCCGGCCGCCCGACAGGCCGGACAGGGCACACCCGGGGTTCCCGGCAGACAGGTGCCGAGTTCGAGTCGGCCGTCAGCGGGCGGCGACCACCAGCCGCTTGACCAACTGCACCGTTTCTGATCTGCGGCGCAGACCCGGTGGGTGAGGCCACCGCACCCACCGCCGTCACCTGCGGAATCTACCCCAGTTCGGGGTGCTGATCGCCTCGCCCGGGACCGGGCCGTCAGGCGCGGCGCCCGACTCCTCCCTCGCGACACGCTCCATCCGCATGCGCAGGTCGGCAGCCCGCGGCGAGACGAAAAGGCGTTCCGGGGCGGCGAACGGCAGGACGGGCGGGAAGCGGTAATCCTGCCACAGCTCGGCCAGGTCGTCGTCGGGCCGGTTCTCGGGGGCTTCGAGCCAGGCGTGCAGGACACCGTAGCCGCGCGTGGCCAGGACTCGCTTGAAGACGGCACGGACACCGTCCGGCCCTCTGGACTCCAGAGCGGCGATGTAGGCCTCCAGCTGTTCGGACGCGCGCTGGTAGCGCTTGCGGAGCGCTCGCTCCTTCTGTCTGCGTTCCCTGTCACTGGTGGAGCTGATCGATATCCGGCTCGAGTCGCGGAGCAACAGGACGTCACCCCAGCGCCGCACCTCCGCGCCATCGTTCATCCGGCCGTAGGCGTCGCCCCGGTCAGCGGTGACCAGTTGGACGCTGGCCGAGGCGTTGAGGGCCGCGGAGGCGTAGCGGAAGGCTTCCGACGCCCCGGCAGCGAACGGGTGGTACCCGAAGCCTCCGAACATGTCCACCTTGAGCAGCCCGACCGCCCTGCCGGGACGCAGCGGCAGCACCTTCATCAGCTCGGTCGGGGTGGTGCGGAGTTCCTCTCCCGAGCCCGAGGCCTCGCCGGCTCCGGTCAGGCCGCCCCGGGAGAGCAGCAGGTCGACCTCGGTGATTCCGGCCCTGTGCAGCAGGACCGGGTGCAGTGGGACTATGCCGCTCTCGCAGACCACGAACGGCGCGGCCCTGACCACCCCGTCCCCCTGTCCCCAGTGGTACTGCTCGTCCTCCCAGAGCCGTGACTCCCACGGGATCCGTGCGTCACGCCCCTGTTCTGCGACCAGGGCCAGCCAGGCGAGGTGGTCGGCGACCGCATCGCGGCGGACGGCCTGGAAGACATCGTCCGGGTAGGAGATGAAGCCGTCACGAGTCAGCCGGATCGCGGCGGCGGAGTTCTGGTCCGCGATGTCGATGACGGGCTGTTTGAGCTGCTCGATCGGCGCCATCACGTTCTTGTCGAAGTTCCGGTGCAGCGAGACGACGCGCACGCCGTTCAGGAAGATGTGGGACTTGAAGGATTCCGGCGACGGCGTCCAGAGGACCTCCCCGTAGGGCGGGAGCCGGAGCCTGCGCCAGTGTGAGCCCGGGGTGAGCCGGGTGAGCTGGCTCGCGATCGGCAGGAACGCGCCGTTGCGGACCACCCCGCGCACGACCGGTGGGTCGGTGTTCCGGAACCAGTCCCAGGCGTCCGGGTCTTCCAGCAGGTTCTCGGCGGTCCGCTGGTCCAGACGAATTCGCACGGTGGTACCGACGGGCGCCCGACATCGGTAGATCTCCGTCGTGTCGTCGTGCTCGACGAAGCGGAAGCAGACGCCCTCGTCCTCGGCGGCGGCCATATGCCGGGTGATCACCTGGATCTCCGAACCGAGGAGGAACGCGGCCATCACGCCGACCCCGAAGCGTCCGATCCGCAGTCGGCGCGGGCGGTTCCGCAGCTCTGCCACGGCGGGGTCCGCGGTGGGATCCCACGTGCCGCCCACAGTGAGGAAGTTCTGGCGGACGACCTCGGCGGTCATGCCGACACCGGTGTCGCGCACCTCCATCCACTGGTCCCAGTCCTCGGGCGGGGTGTTCCCGTCGTCCAGCAGAGCGGTCCCCAGACCGGACCGGTCGGTGATGGCCATGACGATCCGGTGGTCAACAGGCTCTGCGTTGGGTCCGGCGCGTCCCGCCTGGATCGCCTGGCGCGCCCAGACCGCGTCGAGGGCGTTCTGCAGCAGCTCGCGAACCCCGACCTCCGGCCGATGGCCGTACAGCGGCCGGACCAGCAACGGCAGTACACCGGAGGCGTTGAGGGTCAGCCGTCCCAGTTCGGGTTCGAAGGCGAGGCCGGATTCGCGAACGTAGCGGCTGGAGTCGTCGATGTTGCTCCTGACGACCGGGAAGCGCAGCCGGAACACCGCCTCGCGGCCGACGGGGTAGTTGCGGGCCAGTACGGCCGAACACTGGTTGACAACCTGGCGCAACTCGATCACCGCAGTGCGCAGGCCCTCCAGCAGCCGAGGGTTGTCCGGGGAGCATACGATGCGCAGCGCCTCCGCACCTTCCTCGCTCTCCAGGCGGATGTCGTCGACTTGTCGTTGCAGCCGGCGCTGCCAGTGGTCGGCCGTGCTTGAGGTTCGCACGGGGGTGAGGGTCTCGTCGGCCGAGACCTCCATCAGTGGGCGCATCCACAGGGCCACCCGTAGCAGCGAGCCGAGGTAGAGCACTCGGCAGCCGGCCACGAACCGTGCGCCGCCGAGCAGTTCGATGCAGCGCTCGGCGAAGGTGTCGGGCGGGTCCGTGAGCGTGCGCAGCAGGACCGAGACGACCTCGCCGCACCCTACGAAGGGCTCGTTGTCCGGCAGCGGCGGCGCCGTGCCGGTGGTGCCGGCCGCTGCGGCGAGCAGGTGGCCGTGCGCTTCGCAGAAGAGCTCGACCGCGCGCTGCTCGGCCTCGCCGAGGTCGGCGGCGAGGGCCTCCAGCGCCCTTGGGTCGGGCTCCTGCTCGCATCCGGCCTGTTCCTGCCAGAGACGCGGTGACATGGACTCGACTGCGTGCACGTACGTGGACCAGGTGGCTTGCAAGGGCCGGTCACCCGCGATGGCCGCAGCCAGCTCGTCGACCGGCAGCTCCTCGCACCGGGCGACAGCCAGCGCGACGGCGGTCAGGACGACCGCATCGCGGGCGGAGAGACCCTGCAGCGCCTCCGGCGCGGCCATCGCGGTGGCCAGGTCCATGAGCCGTCGGCACCGTCCGAGGACAGACGGGGTGTTCGCGTGGCTGCGGAACATCGCGTCCACGGCCGTCAGGTGGGCCGGGGCCGAGGCCAGCAACCTGCGTAGCCGTGCAGGTAGGGCTTGGTCGGTGGCGCTCGACCAGCGGCCGGGCCCGTGGGCGGGCAGGAGGCTGGCCCAGTTGCCGCTCCGCGCGTGGTGTCGCGCATTGGCGGCGGCCAGTTCCGCGCTGAGCGCACCGGCCGGAATGGCCCAGCCCCCGGAGGGGCTTGCGGCGCTGCGTGTCGTCTTGACCACTCCGCAGACCCGGTGCGTCCGCAGGTTCATCAGGGGTGCGCCGCTCATCCCGGGGCTGGCGTGCGATCCGGCGCCCAGCTTGAGCAGTTGTCCGTCCCCGGTGTCGTGCGTGCCCTCGAAGGTGAAAGTGGCCGGCTCGGCCGTCGGCGGCTGCCCGCTGAAGATTCCGGTGAACCCCAGACAGTGCAGCCGGTCCTCCAAGCCCGGGAGCTCCTGGTCCAGCAGCACGCACTCCGCTCCGGGTATCGCCACCTCGATGACCGCCAGGTCGGGGAAAGGGTACAGCGCGCCGCTTCCCCGCTCCGGGGGGTGGAGCGCCGCGATCCGGCCGGTGAACTCCCCGTCGAGGTGGGCGACCCGTACCTCCGGGGACTGTGCGGCAGCCACTACATGGGCGCAGGTCAGCACCCGGCCCGGGGCGACGAAGAACCCGGTCCCGCCTGGCGCCCCGGGGGCGGTGAGCCGCACCAGGCAGCGCATCAGCACGCCGTCGACCGTGTCGGGATCCAACACGATGCCCCCACCGCCTTCCGTCCATATCTGGCGTACCTATGGATCGACTGACAGTATCTCAACTCACTTGCAAAGAATGTGATTTCATCAGAGCAGAGGGAGTCAAATGGAACCCGGAGCCTACGAGGTTGACCTCGGTGACGGCACCACAATCCTGGTCCTGGCCCGCACCGCGGACGGCTCCGAGGCGGGCCCCACCGACGTCGGTCTGCGCCAGGCGATGTCGTTCACCGCGGTCGCAGGCGCTGTCCGCCGGCTCAGCTCCGAGCTGCACGATGCGGTGCGCGCCGCCCGGCCGGACGAGGTGGAGATCGAGTTCGGCCTGGAGCTGGGCATCAAGTCCTCCCGCCTGCTCGCCGTCCTGGCCGATGGCGAGTCAAAGGCGACCTTCCAGGTGCGGTTGAAGTGGACCGGGAACTCTTCGGGGGACGGGGCGGAGGCCTAGAGGAGCGGACAGAACCGTGTGACACCCGTGTCCGAGCGCGTCGGCTCGTTCACCGAGTGGGCGCGCACCCTGACCGGCACCGGCAAGACCACGATCATGCGCCTGGTGCGGGAGGTCGCGGACGCCCATCGGATCCCCGTCCTCGGCCTGGCCGGCGGCCAGGTGCAGCCCGACCTGCTCGCCGCCGAGGCGGGCATCCGGGCGGAGAACATCGCCCGGTGGCGGACCACGACGTCTCCGACACGCCAGTTCGTCTTCGGCTGTCGGGTGAGATCACTGTGCTCGACTCCGGAGGCGTCCGACTGGGGACTGGGCGCGGATTTCGTCGGTCTCGAAGGACACGCGCTTGTCCCGGCCGGCGAGCACAACCGTTCTTCCGCTGAGGCCGGCGACGGTCGTGGGCCAGCCGGACCAGGCGTCCACCTCGAAGTTCCTCACGCCGACGCAGACCAGGACGAACTCGACTGCGTTGTGGCCGCGAGCCCGCCACAGGTCGGCGGCACCGACCGGGACGGCGAAGGCGGAGAATCCCAAGGTGACGGACGCTTCGCGCTCGTCGATGTGGACGGAGTCCAGGTGGTAGTCCACCAGGGGTGGTGGGGGTGTGCCGAGGACTTCGCGGATCGCCTCGGGGTTGGCCACCTCGGCAGACCAGTCACGCTCGCTCATAGAACACCTTCGCAGTCGTGGGAGGCAGCATCCCCTGGTGCAGGCGCTGGTCAAGGGAACTCGCGAACCATCGCCGGGCGGTGTAAGGGTCCGCGTCGCCGGAGCGATAGGCGTTGAGACGGCCCACCTTCAAAGCGTGCGCGGTGAAGTCCAACGAGAACTCCGGACCGCTCACCGCGATCCTGATCCGGCGCTCGCGGGTCTGGACAGGGGGACCGAACCGGATGTCGACCACGGTACTGTCGGGGACACCTCGCATCCGCAGGTCCTCGCCCACCGCGAAGAACTCGATCTGGGCCTCGAACCGGTCACACCCTGCTTCGGTCCAGTCCGGCGGGGCGAGGTCGGGAAAGCGGGGGAGCTCGACCCGCAACGTCACAGCAGGGCCGTACGGACTGAGGTGCACCGATCTGAGAACCAGGCACTCCAAAGCCGGCAACTCGGTGTAGAGCGCGGTGAACCGCTCGGAGTGGACCAAGAACTGCGGCCATGTGTCGGCTGACATGGGTGGGACCCTTCGCTCCGGGTGCTTCGTGCCCGGCGAGACAGGAGAGATCGACAAGACCGGCGACTCCTTGCCCCAGGCGGCAGTCGGAGATCACCGAAGTGCACTTGAGCTGGGAGGATACCGCCCGTCCGGTCCAGGGACGCGAACAGCGCACCGCCCCGCTCGACCGCCCTGGCCAGAACCTGCCGGGCTCCTGGCCGAACGAGCGCGGCCGGACGGCGCCTCAGCCGCGACGCCGTCGCCCAACGCCTGAGCGCCATGCCGGCGTCCGCTACCGGCCCGTCCCGGGCGGCGAGCGGACCGCCGCCGATCATGAACCTGCGCTGCAGGTCATCCCCGTCTCGGATGGAGCAGAGCGGTTCCCGAAACCGCCGCCTGACTGGCTCCACACATCCCGCCGAAAGCATGGCCAGTCACTGGCGAAGCCCCGTCAGCGCGACCGCCGACCGCCGACCGCTTTCCGGACCTTCCCGGACGAGAACGACGTCCTCGGCCGAAGTCCTGGCGAACCCTTGGCACTTGAGCCCGATCAACCAAGATTCCCGACAGAGGCAAGCCAGGACGGCTCACGCGTTCCACAGCTCGGCGAGCAGCGCCTGCACGAGGGGGTTCGAGCTTGTGGGATGCGCGCAGAATCGGTCCTTGAACTGCGCCGCGATGTTCTTCGCCTCCGTGCGGATCGCCGGGGGATCGTAACGCGCGTACTTGTAGACCCACATGACGTAGAGCGTCGCGCGGGCGTAGCCGCTGCCGGGTTCGAACGTCGCGTCCATGCCGCTGTCGACGGCGGGGGCGCCCGTCCACGCGGTGCACGTGGCGTGGCCGGGGTCGCCCGGCTCGTTGTGCCGGCTCTCGTGGTTGAACAGGTAGAGCGAGTGGACATACGGGGCGGCCACGGTTGGCGTCGCCGGGTTGTTCCACCACGTGGTGAACGTGCGATTGAGGTTGATCACTCCGCCGCCCGCCATGTTGAGCGGGGTGTCCAGCGAGACCCGGACCGTGTGCGTGTTCAGCCGCACCTGCTCGTAGGCGGTCGTGGCCGTCCCGTAGGGCAGCGGCTGGGAGAACCGCTGGTGGCGCAGGACGTCGAGTTTGGCGATGACGGCGGTGCGGGACGGGTTCGGGGAGGTCTGGTCGAAGGGGAAACCGGGATACGAGGCCCACTGCTGGGTCGGGTCGCCGGCGGTGCCGTCCACCCAGGAGAACGTGAAGTCTCCGAGCACGCGGCCGATCTCCGACGGCGAGGGTGGTGCCTGGTACAGCGCCCCCAGGTCGGCGAACACGCGTACGGTGACGCTCTGCTTGAGGCGCTCCTTCAAGGCGGTGATCACATGTGTGCCGGGTGACAGCGTGACGGTCGGCGAGCCCGTGCCGAGCGTGCCGTCGATGCTCGACTGCCAGGCGATGCCGTCGCTGTTCCAGGACGGCCCGGTCGTGTTGAGGATGTTCGCGTCGAGTGAGGTGGTTTCGCCGCTGACGAAGCGCTCTCCTTCGAGCGGGCTCTTGATGTTCATGGACCCGCCGAACCACGGGGACATGCTGATGCCGGCGTGGTTGACGTTGTACCCGAGGCCCATCCGCTTCACGACGCTGCCGCTGAGCGAGAGCGTCCACAGGTAGGAGAAGCCGTCCTCCTCGTTCGCCACGAAGTAGAAGAGGTTCTCCGACGGTGAGTGGCACAGCCCGCCGAACACGCGCAACCCGGCGCCGAAGAGTTTGGTCACGGTGCTGCTCGTCTTGATGGAGTAGAACCAGGTGAAGTTGTCCTGCGTGATCAGCGCGTAGAAGGTGTCGCTCGCCTGCACGTAGGTCAGGCCGACGGCGACGCCGAGGGCGATCGTGAACAGTTCGCTGGCCTGGCCGCTCATGGTGATGCGGTAGAGCTTGACGGTTCCGTTGACGTTCGACAGCGCGTAGAAGCAGTCGTCCGCGCCGTGGTAGGCGATCCCGCCGGTCATGTTCTGGCCGGTCGGGCCCAGGACCTCCAGCGCTCCGGCCGTGCTGATGCTGCACAGGAGCGGGCCCTCGGGATTGGTCGGCGCGACGGTGTAGTAGAGCCGCGTCGCCGGTTTGTATGTCAGCCCCGCCAACTGCCGCGCCGGGGCGATGGGCTGGTTGTTCACCGTGCCCTGGATGTCGATGGTGGTCCAGGTGGGATCGGTGCCCGGGTGCTGGGAGCCGATCGTGTACAGGTCGATCATGCGAACCGCCGCTTGCCTAGAGGACCGCCGTGCGGACGAAGCCGCCGCAATGCGGACAATGCTGGCACGGGCGGCGGGGCAGGTGTGCGAGGCGCGAAACGTTTACCCGGGTGGCGCGGGGCTGCGTCGCACGGGGCAGCTCCGCCCGCGGCACCACCCCGTTCGAAGGTGTTGGGCGGCCCCGACCGGTAGGGCAGCGCGCGATCCCCAGTGTCAGTGGCGGATGAGAGTCTCCCGCCGGGGGCCGATGTACTGATGGGAGGTCAGGATGGCGAGGGGACGTCCGCGAAAGGACCCGCGCGATCCGGTCGTGATCATGCGCGCGGCGGGGTTCGAGCCGTTGGCGCCCTACCCCGGCTCGGGCGCCCCGTGGCGGTGTCGCCACGAGGTATGCGGGAAGGAGGTGACGCCGCGGCTGGGCGTCATCTCCTCCGGTCGGCAGGGCGGCTGCCGGTACTGCGCCGGCAAGGCGCCGATTCCCCCGCAGGACGCGGAGGCGTTGATGCGGGCGGCCGGGCTGGAGCCGTTGGAGCCGTATCCGGGGTCGATGAGCCACTGGCGCTGTCGGCACGAGGCGTGCGGGCGGGAGGTGAAGGCCCGGTACTCCAACGTGAAGCGCGGAGTCGGGATCTGCCGGTGGTGCGCGCCCAATGCTCCGGTCCGCCCCGAGGACGCCGCCGCCCTGATGCGGACGGCAGGGCTGGAGCCCCTGGCGCCCTACCCGGGCACCGACACGCCGTGGCCGTGTCGGTGTGCGACCTGCGGCACCACCGTGACGCCGACCCACGGGTCCATCAAGCAGGGCCAGGGCGGGTGCCGGCCCTGCTCCCGCAAGAAAGCCGGGGTCGGTATCAGCCAGGCGTGGGCCCGCCGCCGGGAACTGCCCCGCACCGACGGCGACCAGGCCGCCGTCGAGCTCCAAGGATTCGGGCTGACACCGCTGGAGCCCTACCCGGGCCCCGCCGGGAGCTGGCGCTGCCGCCACACCGTGTGCGGCCGGGACGTCGAGATCCGGGTGCACAACCTGCGCCGGGGGCTGCGGGCGTGCCCGTACTGTCCGCCCGCACCGGGCGGGCGTCGCCGCTGGCCGGCGGACGAGGCCGAGGCCCTCATGCGGGCCGCCGGCCTGGAGCCGCTGGAGCCCTACTCCGGTCGCCGCCAGCAGGCGTGGCGCTGCCGCTGTACCGGCTGCGGCCGTGAGACCGCACCATCCCTCGGCGGCATCCTGGCAGGTCAGGGAGGGTGTCGGCGCTGTGCTGACAGGAGAGCGGCCGAGGCCAGGAAGACCGACCCCGAGGTCGCGGCAGCGGACATGCGCGCCGCCGGACTGGAGCCCCTGGAACGGTACGTCACCTCGATGACCCCGTGGCGGTGCCGCTGCACCACCTGCGGCAACGAGGTGACGCCGACGCTCATGAAGATCCGCACGGGCGGGGGCTGCCGATTCTGCGCCAGCCACGGTTTCGACCTCACCGCCCCCGCTCTCGTGTACGTCATGCGGAACCACCGGCACAACGCGGTCAAAGTCGGGATCGGCGGCACCGCCGGCCGCAACGAGCGGGTCGCCCACCACCGCCGATCCGGCTGGGTCCTCGTCCAGGACTGGCATTTCGCCACCGGCGTCGAGGCTCACGCCGTCGAGCAAGCCGCCCTCCAGCACCTGCGCGATGCCGGCCACGGCCCCTACCTCAGCCGGGACATCATGCCGAACGGCTGGACCGAGACCTTCGACGCGGACCTCGTCACACCCACCGCGCTCGCCGCGATCGTCGAGACCAACATCGCCGACCTCGCCGGGACGGTGACCCCGGTACCGGGCCGGACCATCCTGCGGCCCGATCGCTGGAGCACCCGTTCAGGCTCTTCCACCCCCGGGCGGCGGCCGTCGGCCCGCAGGGCCGGTCGCGGTCAACTCCCGCTCTTCTGAGACCGAGCGGCTGCCACGGCGAAGGGCGGCGCCGCGATCGGCACCGCCCTCGCGGCTCCCGCCCACCGGCCTACTGCCCCTGATCGGCGGGGCGGTAGACGGCTCGATCGGTGTCGACGCGCTGAAGGATGCCGTCCGATACCAGGTCGCGCAGGATCTGCCGGGCCCGCTTCTCGTCAACGGCGTGGCCGATCTCGTGAAGCGCGGCGACGGAACGCTGCGCGTCCCACTCCCCGCCTTCGGTGCTGATCGCTTCGGCGAGGCGGTCCTTCTGGCTGGCGAGCTCACCCTGCTGGTGGGTGGTGACGGTGGCCTGGAACGCGGGAAGGGCTTCGGTGCGGATGCGGTAGCCGGCGACCTTCCCGAAGCCGGGGCCCTCGGCGAGGACGGGGGAGACCTGGTCGGCGATCCACCAGTTGCGGCGGACACCGCGCTTCAGCGCCGCCTTGAACGCGCCGCTGCTTCCGGTGAGCTTGCCCTCGCCGCTCGGGCCGCGCAGGACGTCGGCCGGATCGCCGACCGGGTCACCGAGGCCCCGCATCCGAGATAACGCTTGCGTCACGACCGGAGATCGCGTGCAGCAGTCGCGAGTCGGGCTCCGTCAGGTTGGGCGGGGGAGCCAAGGGGGCTTCGGGAGAGGCGAAGATGCTCAAGAGTCACGAGCCGGGTGACCATGCGAACTGCTGACATCCCGGCGTTCACGGCATTCGTGCATGCACGGTCGTCGGCCCTCTTCAGGACCGCACTGCTGCTCACCGGCGAGCGTCATGTGGCCGACGATCTGGTGCAGTCAACGCTGGAGCAGGTCTGTCGGCACTGGCGCCGGATTCGCTCTGCCGACGCACCGGAGGCCTACGCACGCCGGATCCTGGTGAATCTCGCCAACGACCGCTGGCGCAAACTACGGGGACGTGCGGAAGTGCCCCTGGACGACGGCATAGGGGGCGGGTGCGTCGATCCGTACAAAGGTCTCGTGGTCCGCGACGAGTTGATGCGCGAGCTGCAGTCCCTGCCCGTCGGCATGCGCACCGTCCTGGTACTGCGGTACTTCGAAGATCTCGACGACGCGGAGATCGGCCACTTGATGAACATCTCTGCCAGCTCGGTCCGATCCCAGGTGGCCCGGGGCCTGTCGAAACTCCGGTCGACCGTCGATGCACAGGCACTGCACGCCCGTTCGGGAGGGGCGGCATGAAGGACTACGACCTGGAGGAGGAGCTGGCCGCGGCCATGCGCGACCGTTCACGGCAGGAACCGTCGCCCAGCTACGACGTCGATGGCCTCATCGGGTCGGTACGGCAGCGCCGCCGGCGCCTGCGGACAGGTGCGGCCGCGGCCGTGGTGATCGTGGCCCTGGGCGCCGGCTTCGTCTCTCAAGCGGATCACGACCGTGCCTCGGTACCCGTACAGGCATCGACCGCGTCGAGTACCGCCATGCCGCCTTCACCCCCGCTCATCGAGCGGTCCTCGCCCACGGCGTCGGCACCGGCTTCGGCACCGGCTTCGGCACCGGTGTCGACACCGGCTCCCTCGGCCGACCCGGCCCGGACGACGAACACCCTGTTCCTCTCTGCCCTGCGCTACCAGAATCCGGCCACCCGCTCCGAGGTGGATCCGGCAGCGGTGGCAGCATTGTTCGCCAACGAGTCCACGTACCAACGGATCTGGGGAACCGACTCCCGCGGTGTGACCTGCGGTGCCTTGGTCGACGGCGTGCTGGCGTCGGGTGAGGTCCTGCTGTACCAGGGGATTGAACGGCTCGACCAGACCCCTTCCCTGGACTTCGACGGGGCCACGGGGAAGGTGACCGACCTGACCTGCACAACGGTCGCCGGAGGCAGCAAGGGGGGCGACCCCACGGTTTCCGGCTTCTACGGCGGGCTGGTGGCGGCCACCAAGTCCGGTGACTCCACGGCAATGGCCACGCTCGGGAAACAGTTCGTGACCGAAGACCTTCGATCCGACCGGGGCCAGGGCCCGACCGCCGGCACCTGCTCCTTCACCACCCCGTCCTTCTGGCTCGCCGACAACCCCTCGTCCGGAACTCTCACCCACGGATGGACCGTGAACCTCGGCGGCCCGCACGACTTCCCGATCGAGATCGACGAGAACGCGAAGATCGCCAGATCCTGCGGCAGGTGAGCCGCACCAGCCGCCGCTGAGGCGGACGACGCCGGACCGAGCGCGCACAGCGGCGCGTCCGGAACACCTGCATGCCCTTACCCGCCCATAGGCGATGTCCGCGCGCCCGGACATCGGAAAGCGAGTGCCCGGATGAAGCATCGGACAGCCTTCGTCATACCCGTGCTCATGGGCGCCGCCATGGTGGCCCACGTTCTGATCCCGGCCTCGGGTCCGGCCGAGGGCGCCCCTCCTGACCCAGTGTCGACGTCAACTCCGTCAGTGCCGTCCGCGCCAGGCACGCTTGCCGGGCAAGAGCTTGCCGTCGCGGGTACGACAACGCCGGAGCAGGCCGTGCGCCTCGCGCTCGACGGGCTCGGGGCACACCACGGCCGGTACGCTCTCGCCGTCGAGGACCTCACGTCGGGCCGCTCGGCCACCTACGGTTCGACCACCGAGACCTTCACCTCCGCGAGCATCATCAAAGTCGACATTCTGGCCGCCCTGCTGCTGCAGACGCAGGACCGCGGAGGTCAACTCAGCTCTGCTCAGCGGCAGCTGGCCTCCGACATGATCCGCGCCAGCGACAACGACGCGGCGCAGAAACTCTGGATCGACATCGGCAGACGCCAAGGTCTGGACGCGGCCAACGCCCGACTCGGACTCACCCCGGCACACGCCGGCCAAAGGGGACCCTGGGGACTGACCCGGACCACGGCCCGTGACCAAATCTCCCTCCTGAAGGCCGTGTTCACGCAGGACTCCCCCTTGAACGCCGAATCCCGGTCGTACGTGCGGGCCCTCATGAGCGCCATCACCGACGGACAGAACTGGGGCATCGGCGCCGCGGGAGCACCCGGCGACCTCCCCGTACTGAAGAACGGCTGGCTCCCGGGCGGGACACCTCAGCTATGGGTCGTCAACAGCGTCGGCATCGTCCAACGCGCGGGACACGCGTTGCTCGTCGTCGTCCTCACCGACGGTCAGCCCACGCGGGAGGCCGGCATCGCACTCATCGAGCAGGCCGCGGCGACCGCGGTTGAGGCACTGCTGAGTACGCCTTGAAAACGCTCACCGGCTTCCTGCTGGCGGCTCGGCTCGCGGTGCCGGTCGTCGCGGCCGCGCTGGACGTCCCCGGCTCGGTGGCCGCGGCCGTCAGCCAGCTGAAGTCCGCCGGCTCTCAGCGACCCGCCCTGGCGCCTCTGGTGATCGGCCCCGAGGCCGACCCCGAGTTGTCGGCGGCGGCCGCCGAGGAGACCGGCTGCCCTGGCGCGGCGCCGCTCGGCCCACACCCAGCGGTGGCCCAGCTGATCACCTCCGGCTACCTGGCGGTGCTGCCGCCGGCCGTCGCAGCCACCCTGCGGCCTCGGCATCCGCGGACGTCTCGTACCGGTGTCAAGGCACCCGTGGATCCGCGTTCCAGCGGCAACCGGAAGTGAGACGATCACGGCGGCAGTTCTGGCGCGCTGCCATCGGCCGTCGGCGGCACCGTGGAATCCAGCGGTCCTGGCCCGAGCCCCGAACGGGTTCGGGCGTCGCACGATCACCGGCGCCCGTTGCCGAGCACAGGCACTGCCCCCGCCGAACGGCGCTGCCGCCTCCACGGACGAGACGGACGGCGCCGAGGACGAGGTGAAAACGACGGTTAGGCGCGGATGTGATCCGTGGCAACGGCATCGGCCGTGGCCTGTACCTGCCCGGCCCGGTTGCGATCGGCTGACCCTGGTGCGAGCGTGGCGGTTGAAGGGCATTGCCCGGGTACTGTCTGGGACACGCTCTGCCAAACCTCTGATCATCAGACGCGAAAAGACATCGAGGCCGGTTCTCGCCAGCTGGACGAATTCTCCCATAAGGAATTCGGCCGACCCGGGCAGCCTCGTCGCCTCGTCATGACAAGCGTAGAGGGCGACAGCCATGCCGCTTCCCACTGAATGGCTCTCAACCATCCAATCTGCCAACTTTCCGGACCGCACCATCCGCCATCGGGACTTCCTCGCCTACCTCGATCCCAATCCGGGATACGACTTTGCCGACGGAGACTTCGTCATTGGCCCGGGGCTGGCTGACGGGCGGCTGTTCTCCATCCAGTCGACCAACTTCCCCAACTACTACCTGCGCCACCAGGACTTGCGGCTGAAGCTGCAGCAGTACAGCCCCGGCGACGACCAGTTCGCGCAGGACGCCACCTTTGAGCTGACCCCCGCGCTGGCGTACGCGCAAGTCGACAAGGCCGGTGTCTCCTTCCGTGCGTACAACCTCCCTGACCACTTCCTGCGCCACTCGAACTTCGAGATCTGGCTCAACAGGTACGATGGCTCAGAATTGTTCCGGCTGGACGCGTCGTTCTGGGTCAATGAACACTCGGGCCACATTGGGTGAACCGGAGCGCAGTTTCGTAGGCGGTCGCTCATGCCGCCCACTGTCGCCCACCTGGCATGCCGCGCGAGCACGATGCCGGGGTAGTGCCGGTGACGTTAAAGCGCAGGCCAGTGGCCACTTCGTTGTTTTTCGGCGCGGACGTTGCACTCCTCAGAGGGAGTTTGATCTCGTGGGTTTCGTGATGTCCGGCTTCAGGTTTCCTCGCCAGGTTGGCGTTGATTCGCCGGCAGGGCGGCGGGTCATGTTGTCGATCATCACGAGGTGGATCATTGCTTCGGAGCGGGCAGGGAGGGCTTCGTAGCTGCGGACGAGGCGGCGGTGGAGCATCAGCCAGCCGAAGGTCCGCTCGACGCACCAGCGCCGGGGCAGCGGCGAACCTCCCGTGGCCGTGGGGTCGCGGTGGACGATCTCCGTGTCGATGCCGAGGGTGGCCGGCGTGTTCGATGGGGTATCGGCGGTAGCCGCCGTCGACCCAGGCCTTGGTGATCGTGGGGTGGTCGGTGGCGGCTCGAATCAGCAGTCGGGAGCCGGCGGCGGAGTTCCTGCACGCTGGCGGCCGTGAGCCGACGCGCGTCGGTCGGTGGCCGGAGTCGGCTGCTGCGCCGGCGCATCCGCGCCATCACGGTCGTCGCCGAGCAGTGGCCGCTGGGCGCCCGGCTGGAGGCCCGTACCGAGGACGGCCACGCGGACCTCTCCACCCTGCGCCCGCTCGCCCTGACGCGGTGGGCGGTGGTGTTGCTGCGGGCGTGCCAGGTGCTGACACCGTGTGCGGTGCCACCGTCGGGCAGGCCTACCCTGGTCCGCGACAAGGGGAGGGCGGGGTCGTGGACTTGATGGTGTGCGGCAGGCGTTGGGCGGTCGTGGTGGGGGTGATCGCGGTCGTGGTGTCAGGGTGTTCCGCGGGGGAGGGCGGATCCGATTATCCGTTGCCGTACAAGCGGCGGGACGCTTCGGTTCTGCGTCGTATCGCGCTCGCCGACCCGTCCACGCGGAACACGGTCGTGGCGGCGGACGATCGTACGATCACGATGGAGGTTGCCTGGAGCGGCTGTGATTACAAACCTGACCTGGTGGTGCGGGAGACGGACAAGCAGGTCGTACTGCTGCTCAGGCGCCGTGACGCGTCGGGTCCGGACGTCGGGTGCGAGGACGGCGGCATCGCCGAGCTTAAGGTCGTGCTGCGTCAGCCACTTCGACCCCGGTCACTGACCGACGCCGTCACTGGCGAACCCGTCCCCTACACCCATGCCTGACAACAGCCCGTACGATGCTGTCGAAGGTTCAGAGCCAGCGTGCCGGGGCGCAGCTGGGCGAGATCGCCTCTGGGACGTCAGCTCCGCGCACACGGGGATAGCTCCGCCAGTTCCAACAGCCAGGTTCAGTGGAACATGTCGGCCCCGCGCTCGCGGGGATTGCGCCCGCGCGGTCAGCCAGGAATCCAGGACGGCCGAGACAGGAAGTTACGAGCCGCGGAGCTGAGAGCCGGGAAGCGGGCGGCCTGGACTTCGCCTTCATCGCCAGCGGCGGAGCGGGCCGCGCGTGAGGTGGAGGGCGGCGTGGCGGTGGCGGAGCTGGCGGGCGTAGTTGGGGAGGCCGAGGCTGGAGGTGAGGAGGGCTGCCTGGTTGAAGACGGTGGAGGCGAGGTCCGGGTCGTGCTGTCGGGAGGCCGTGTCGGCCAGCTCGGTGAGCCGGCCGACACGGGCGTCGAGGGGCAGGCACGCGGGCCGGGTGCGGGCGACCGGCGGGAAGCGCTGGGCGATCGGTCCGGTCGGGTGCACGGGGGTCACTCCCAGATGACGGTGATCGGGTGGCGGGGGCGGTCCAGGACGAAGCGGCCGGCGTTCGGGTCCGCGGTGGCGGGGGTGTCGGGGAGTTCGAAGCGCAGGGGTCGGTCGCGGAAGCCCGTGCTCCAGGCGCGGATCTCCTCGGCGACGAGGTCGGCGAGGGTGGCGCCGGCCAGGCCGTGGCCGATGACGCCGGTCTCGTAGGTCTTGCGGCCGTCGGCGTCGGGTTCCCCGGGGCGAAGGGTGAGGTAGGCGAGGGAGTCGGCGTGGACGGTGGCCATGGCGCCCCAGCCGAACATGGGGGCGATGCCGCGTTCGCGGGCGGTGCCGGTGACGCTCATGCGCATCAGGGAGTTCGGGAGGCGCAGGGCGAGGTAGAGGTCCTGGTACTCGTAGGTGGTGCCGGCCGGGATGGTGACGCCGGTCCAGACGCCGTGGCGCTCGGTGTCGAGGACGCCGAGCAGCAGGTCGGCGTCGACCACGTCGGCCTGGTCCTTGTGGACCTGGAGAGTGACGTCGCCGTGGTGGGTGAGGGCGACGGTGCGGCGGGCGTCGCCCATACTGCCACGCAGCGGCATGAAGACGGCGAGCTGGTCGTCGAGCGACACCCAGCCGCTCTCGCCGCGCTCGAAGGCGATGACCCGGCTGGCGGTGCCGCGCAGGCGCAGTGGCAGGACGATCCGCCCGCTGGGCTTGACCTGGTGGAGCCAGGCGGTGGGCATCTCGCTGGTGCTCACCGTGGCGATCACCCGGTCGAACGGGGCGGCGTGGGGGTGGCCGAGGGCGCCGTCGCCGAGGACCACGTCGACGTTGACGATCCCGGCGTCCGCGAGGTGCTTGCGGGCGCCGTCGACGAGGTCGTCGTCCACGTCGACGGCGACGACGTGCCCGTCGGGGCCGACGATGGTGGCCAGGTAGGCGGCGTTGACGCCGGTCCCCGCCCCGGCCTCGAAGACGCGCTCGCCGGGTCGGGCGGCGAGCTGCTCCAGCATCAGGGCGACGATGGCGGGCTGGGAGGCGGCGCTGATCCGGGTGCCGGAACCGTCGGCTTTGGTGTAGGTGGGGTTGTCCGCGTAGGCGGCCTCCAGGGGGACGCCGGGCAGGAAGTGCTCGCGGGCGACGGTGCGGAAGGCGGTCTCGACCGCATCGGTGTGGATGGCGCCCTGAGCGAGCAGACGGTCGGTGAGGTTGTTACGCAGCCGCTCGGCGGAGGTGGACGCGCCGTTGCTGAGAGTAGTCACATGGGCGACCCTAGTGGTTGTGCGGATGATGGGCTGCGAGGACGTGGGGCCCTCACCGGAGTAGAGGACGGTGTCCAATGCGCGTGCGGTGCTGGCGGATTGGTGCTCGACAGGTACGCCGGCGCGGTTGGCGTGGAAGATCATCAGGTGGACGAGGACGGCGCGCAGCCCGCGGGTGAGGCGGCCGTCGTGGGACGCGCGGACGAGGTCCTGGTCGGCCTTCTCAAAGGCGTCGACTCAGCGGATGGCTGGTCCGGGGACAGGTCTCCTTCATGCTCCAGCCCGGGGACAACCTCATCGTGAACCAGCGGCATCGTGCATGGCCAGGAGGCCATCGCCGCCGCCGGCAGGCGGCCGCTCCTCCCGTTGTTCCTGCGCGCCGGGCGCCCTCCTCGGTTCGGCCGCGTAGCAGGCCGACGGCACCGCTGACCCACCGAATCCCGCCCCTGGTCCAGCCGCCGAGCACGCGGCACAGGCGACGGGGCGGGGCCCGAACGGCGACGTCGATCGCCCGGAGCTCGTGATCGGATGCTAGATCCGCGCCTTCCGCACCGAGTGCCACACCGCCCCGGACAGCGCCAGCGTCGACCGCGGGACCGACAGGTGCTCGTGCTTCCGGTACAGCCGCCAGTTGTGCTCCACCAGCGCCAGCTTGTTCGAGGACAGCGACCCCACCCGGCCGGCCCTGTAGACCGCCAGCGGTTCCTTCAGGCCGCGGGCGTCATGCCCGTCCCTCATGATCGACAGCCATAGAGCGTAGTCCTGCCGCTTCGGCATGCCCGGCATCAGCCGCGTGCCCAGCACCGTCCGGTCGTACATGGCGGTGAGGGTCCCGATGTGGTCCTGCACCAGCATGTCGCGGTACGTCACCCGCTCCCGTGCCACGACCACCCGACCGTTCGGGACGAAGTCGGCGGCCTCGCCCGTGTGGTCGCCGGCGACCTTGTAATACGAGGTGAACGTCAGTGGAGTATCACCCCCGGCGGCGAATGCGAGCTGCCGCTCCACCTTGCCGGGCAGCCACATGTCGTCGCTGTCCAGGAACGCCAGATACTCCCCCCGCGCCCGTTCCAGAGCGAGGTTGCGGGCCTTGGCCGCGCCGCCCTGCTCGCGCGCCGCCTGCGGGCGCACCCGCTCGTCCTGGCGGGCCAGGTCCCGCAGCAGGTCCATGGAGCCGTCGGTGGATGAGTCGTCGGTGACCAGCAGCTCCACGTCCGCGTGGGTCTGCGCGAGCACGGAGCGCACCGACGCGCCGAGAGTGGCGGCCGAGTTGTGTACCGGCATCACCACAGAAACCAGGGGCACGGCGTGCTCCTTACCCGGGTTGGAGTCGTCATGGATGTTGATGTCGCCGGTCAGGGCCACGCGGGGCTGCCACTCGCCGTGCGCGCCGCCGAGGTGGGCCACCGTGTCGTCGGTTACGACGTCAGACGTGGACCAGCACCGTATCAAGCAGCTCACCGCCAGTGAGTCCTACGTGGAGGACGTGACCTCCTCACGGCTGCGCCCGGTGCTGGACTCCGGGGCCTATTGCGCGACCGACGACGCCGGCGCGTTGGCGGGCTTCGCCATCGCGGCGATCACCGTGCCGACTCCTCTGCGGGACGGTGTGCCCGACCTGTCCTACGTCGAGTCCCGCGCCTGGACGCTGGGCGAGTCCGAGGTCCACGGTCGATCTGTGAGCGCGCCCCCACTGACTCATCGGATGGCGTACCCGTCCCACAGCGGGCCGCCGGCCAGGTCCGGCACGTCCGCCACGACCGCGGCGAAGGCCTTCGCATCCCCGGCGATCGCCTGCGGGGCGGCTTCGGACAGCGCGCGGTGCACCCCGGGGTGGGCCGCAGCCAGCCGTCGCGACAACCACTTGCCGCCGCCGAGCCAGTGCCCGCCGGCCAGGAGGGCCAGCTCCGAGGCACGCTGCAGCATGTGCGAGACCAGGTACACCCGCTCTGCGGGGTCCGTGCAGCCGCGCAGATCATCAAGCAAGTCGGTCAGAATATACCGCTGGTAGTCACGCTCTCGGTCCGTGAGCGGAGGCGGGCCCGCAGCCCAACGCCTTCGCGCCTCGTCCTGGAGCGAAGCGCCCAGCCCATCCGTGTCGACCAGGAGCATGCCGTCAGCACACATGGCGAGCAGCGGCGAATTACGCTTCGCGGTCTCCTGGTCGGCGAAGCTGTGCCAGACGGCCTCCGTTTGCACGAACAGCTCCACCGGCCAGCCGCGATGCACCAGGCTTTCCCGGCTGGGGGCGGGCGGTCCGTCCAAGAGGACCACGATGTCCAGATCGGACGTGGGCGTCCGGCGGTCGGTCAGCATGCTGCCGGCGAGGAAGGCCGCCCGGGCGGCGGGAAATCGGTCCCGCACCAGGTCGCGGGCGGTGAGCACGGGGTCATCCATGATCGCAGCGTACGTGCCGGCGTCGGTCACGCAGGAGGGCGGGTGCGCCGTACCGCGCGGGTTCTCCTACTTCTCATCAGCTTTCATGCGCTCCACGGACGCCGAGTGATTGTCCTTGGACAGCGAAGTTAGTCGGCTGCGAGCTGCTGACCTGGGCGGACTTGATTGGTTGTCACGGAGGATCACTGGCGTGGGCTGGATGTGCGGTCCTGGACGTAGCGTCTGATGACGCCGTAGGAGATCGAGGTCTCGTGCTCATCCATGAGCTTCGCCCAGATCTCTGTGGGGCGGTGTCCCGCCTCGATCATGGAGTCGACGAGGTGTTGGACAGGATCGATGGCGGTCGGCCGGCGAGGGAGCGGTTTGCGGGGGCGGGGTTCAGGGCCGTCCAGTGCGGCCCGGACGGTTCGCCAGGAGACGCTGTGGCGTCTTTCCAGGGCTCGCATCGAAAGGGCTTCCCGTTCGGCGTCGTGCCGTATGCGCCGGTAGAGCTCCTTCTTGTCGATCTTCGTGGACAGCACGGAGCTGGGGGCCGGCCTGCGCCGCCGTCGGGGTGGTCGGGCATCTGCCAGGGTTCGTTCAAGGAGTTCGGAGGGGCGGCCGGCCAGCGCGGCAAGGCGTTCAAGGCGGGGCTGTCCGAACCAGTTCGGTGAGCCGGTGAGGAGGCCGTGAAGGTAGCTGGGTTTGAGGTGGTTGGCATGGGCCAGGCGCCGGATGTAGGAGTCGGTCGGTTCTCCGGGACGTGGCCGGACCTGGATCGGAAGCCGGTGCAGCAGCGGTTCGGGGGCCGGGGTCACCCGCCGACCGCCTTCTTTAGCGGAGAGGCCGCGGTCTCTGCGGCGTGATCCAGTGGGATCGCGTCGATGGCGTCTTTTGTCACGCGTTCGGTGCCGCTGAGGATGGCGTCGATCGCGGCTCCTCGGATGGCGTGGGACAGGGCTCCGATCATGCCGTCGGTCCGGTTGTGGAGGTAGCGGTCGAGCTTGACCAGGCTGCCGGGCGGGTGATCGTGCAGCAGTAGGGTGTTTTCCAAGGTGGCCACCAGCCCTTTCCACTCGGCGCCGTAAGGGAACGGGCGGGTGGGGACGAGTGTGAAGCGGCCCGCGATCTGGGCCCCGCGGGTGCCGGCCAGCAGTTCGCTGTCCTCGACTCCGATGCCCGCGTAGACGAACGTCGCGGGCATGCGCTCGGAGAAGTACTTCAAGGTGTCGGAGACCTCGGCGCCAGAGCGGGTGGTCTGCGAGATGTTGTGGATCTCGTCGACCAGGACCAGGCCGGTGCGGGTGTCGGTGCAGACACCAACCACGGCCTCGATGATGTCGGTCATGTTCAGCCGGGACCGGATCGGCAGGCCCAGGAATCGGGCGAACTCTGCGGCGACCATCCGGGCGGTCGCTGCTGGCGGAACGGTGATGTAGAGCACCGGGATGCGGTCCGGGACATGGGGATGCCGGGCTCGGTCGAGGAGTTCGTGGGCCCGTCCGAGCTGGGTGATGGCGATGGTCTTGCCGGTGCCGGGTAGGCCGGAGACGATCAGACCGCGGCGGGCGCTGATCGCGTGCCGGTTGAGCAGGACGAGACGACGGCCGCAGGTGACCGTCTTCTCGACGAAGGACGTGGCGACCACGAGCATCCGGGCGTGGTGGTCCATGCGGGCCTCGTCATAGAGATCGCGATCTGTCACGGACAGCCGCTGCAACTCGTCGGGAGGCAGCAGGGCTGGGGGTTCGGGCGAGCCGTCGACGAATCTCCGCCATCCGTCCAGGGTGGTCAGCTGCCGGTTGGCCTCGACGTCGACCTCCCGCGGCGCGATGTGCCGGACAACCGGCTCGGAGATGGTCACGGGCGCCTCCAGGGGTTGGCGAGCGGGTCGAATAGGCCCAGCGGGATGACCTCGGCGAGGTCGGTGTCCGCCTCGTCGTCGTGTGCCGGCTGGGCTGCATGCGGGTCGGGGATCGGCCGGTCAGTGTTGGTGGCCCGGGTGCGGGCAGCGACGCGGCGGTCCCGCCGCGACCGCTTGGACGGGCGGGCCTTCTCCTCGCCGGGACCGTCGTGGGCGCGATTGAGCAGGGCTGCCGCCGCATCCGCGATCTGTTCCTCGGTTCCGCCGGGAACCTGTGCGCGGGCGTGGTCCCAGGCCATCTCGCCGAACGGGACGCCGACGCGGTGCAGCTGTTTCCAGAACACGGTGATCCACCGGTCTGCCCCGCCCCGCCGGTCGCGTACCCAGATCCGGGAGACGTCGTAGGGATCGTGGTGGATCTCCCACAAGCCCTTCTTCTCCGCGACCCCGGAGTGCTGACGACGCAGAGGGTTCAACTCATGGCTGTCGTAGGTGCGGTGCTTGATCCGGATGCCGTAGGCGTTGATCGCCTGCCAGCGTTCGGGCAGCAGCTCGACGTAGTCCTCGCCGTTCAGCGGGGCCGGGACGTAGCCGCACGACTCAAGCAACATCGCGTACTTCTCGTTCGGCGAGAACGCCCGTTTCGGGGCATCCGGGTCACGAAGCGCGTCATGGGGCCTGGTCTGCCAGACAGCGATGATCCATTCGTCCAGAAGGTCCTGGAGTTCGGGCAGAGACCACAACCGCCCGTTCTCCAAACCCCGGCCGCGGCGGTCCGTCGAGCGTCCGGTGTAGCCCGCGACGTACTGCGCGAACAGCGTCGCCACCGAGCCCAGGGTCTTCTCGATCGTGCCCTTCTCGAAGGGCGAAGCCTTGTGCGTCGGCTGGAGCGTGATGCCCAGATAGCGGCAGGACGCACGGAAGTTGTGCGAAATGAAGACCTTTCCGTGATCGCAGACGATCGTCTCCGGCACGATCACCGGCCTTGCCGCCGCGTGTGCCAGCCGCTCGTCCAGGGACAGCAGCCGACGGTGCGGCAGCACCGAACGGGACATCCGCAGAGCCTGCGACCAGCCCGGCCGCACCGTCTCCGGCGTGACACTGCGGGCCAGGAGAGCGGAGGCATCGGCCGCCTTCGTCGACGGCCGCAGCACCGCCGCGGTGATCGACCTGGTCGCGATATCGACCATCGCCGTCATCTCGACCTTCTCTGCGATCCCGTCGTCCAGCCGCACCAGGACGTCCAGCGGGGTGGAGTCGATCTGCATCAACTCGCCCGGAGCACTGGCCGGCACCTCCCCGAACGGGCCGGACGGACGTGTATGCACCGACCGCCGCGTCGTCGCGGAACCGGTTGCGTGCGTCCCGGTGGCCAGCTTGTCGAACAACCGGTAGAGCGTGCGGTCGGACGGCACTTCGATCCTGCCCCCGTCCTCGCGGGACACCAGAAGCTGCTTGGCCCGCCAGACGACGAAACCAATTGTCCTCGACGACGCATCGCCTGTTTCGGCGATCGCCTGCTGCATCGCCTCGACCACCGCCGGGGCGACCCGGCCGAAGGCGGGCATCTGCTTGGCCGACCGGCCGTCCGCCAGCCCGACCAGTCCGTCGCGCTGATAGCGCTGGCGTCGCTGCTTGACACCACTGGCCGTCACCGGATGCCCGGAGACCGTCAGCTCGGCCGCCTTGGCCCGCTCACGCTCCGCCAGTGAGTGCCGGCCCGGGTCGAACTCCGGTCGGGGCACCGTCCCCCGGGGAGCATCGGGCTCCAGCCCGTGAAGCACCTCCAGAATGTGCCTCTCCCACCAAAGGGCCTGGTCAGCAGCACTCTTGGGAAACTCCGCGAGCCGCGACGTCGGTGGAACCCGCCGCCTGCCGTCCGTCATTCCGCACCTCCGTAGGACAGGCCCGCGACCGTGCACGGCCCCAGAAGTTCCTCCTCCAGCCCTGCGGCGACCAGGTCGCGGCGCCAGAGCAGATGGAACAGCGAGGGAAGCGTCGCGAGCCGGTCTCCGGCGGCATCGGCCCCGGCCAGCAGCGGACCCGGCTCCGCGAAGACCTCCAGCAGCCGGTCCGCGGCAGGGCGACGCAGGCAGCGAGGGTGCCGGTAGCGCGAGAGCCACCGCACGTTCGCCAGCAGCACCGGCTCGGGCACCCCCACCCGCTCGAAGTCCCACCCGGCCTGGACGCAGGCCAGGCGCGTCACCGCGAACGCCTCAGCGTCCTGCGGCGCGATCCGGTCGTCGGCGCGGACGTCGACCACCACAGCCGAGCCGTCCCCGCGGCGAACGAAGTAGTCCGGGGCATGCCGCCGTTCACGCTCACCGTCGTGCCAGTGCAGCCAAAACGGCTGAGAGCCGATACCGACGACTGCCGGATCAAAGTCCATCAGCACGAGCCGATCGCGCTCCAGCCACGACTCGAAACCGACGTGCTGTCCGGTCGTCGCAGCCCAGTACCAACCGGGAAAGTGACGCTCACCCCGCGACCAGCGGAACGGCCGAACGGGAGCAACATACTCGAACCGAGACGTCACGCAATCCAGCATCGGACGCCGCACCCGTCCGTGTACGGGGCTCATGTACGACAGCTCGACATATGCCCCGACGGACTCCACACCCGCCGGCATGGCCACCCAGCACCCCCAGCACGTCTACCTCACGCGACTAGGTTCGCTGGCAATGAGACCCGAACGGCTGGATTCACTGTCAAACGCCTCGAATGGATGACAGCGGACACGAGTGATGCTGGCTTTGTTCACGCTCAGCAGCAGCGTATGTCCGCGAGTTCTGGCAGCAGTTGAAGGGTGCCAGGCTCGCGGATGTTCACGAGAAATGGTCCTGGCTCACTTTCCGTGGAGGGCTGACTGAGCGTTTTCAGCTTCGCCACCCCAGGGTGACGCCGTGGCCCTCGCTTGAGTCCTGGAAGCTCATCGGCTGGGCCCGCCGGACACAGTGGGTTGTCTGTGAAAAGTTGCGGGCGGTCACTTCACTGAGGGGCCGACCCCGCACTTCGGGGCGGGAAGATGATCATGGGGAGGGAGGAACACACGCTCGAAGTACCATCTCTGCAAGGTTCTTCGGCCGATACTTCCCAACCCACAGTGGCGTGGTCGGGCGGAGACATCCCTGTAGAGAGGACGGAGGGCAAAGGGCGATGAGTGTGACTGGGAGTTGGTCGCGTGTGATGACTCTTCTTCGGGAGCACGCACCGGCCGATCACGCAGATCTGCCGGGGCCCGCTACGGAGCAGATGCTCGCGGCAGCCGAGGAACGGATGGGGATCTCCCTGCATGGGGACCTGCGGACGTGGCTGTTGCAGAACAATCTGGATCTGCCAGAGAGAGACGTCGACGACGAAGTGGCATGCTGCGGCTTCGACGGGTTCCCCGACGAGGGAAGCTTCTTTCTGGGCATCCGGGCGATGGAGAGGCTCCACGCGAACCGCTCCACGTCCTGCGGATTCGACCCTCCGGACCAGCCGGACTCCCCGTTCTGGCGGAATGAGTGGATCCCGTTCCTGTCGGACCAGGACGGCTGGATGGGAAAATTCGTCGATGTGCGGGACGGGCGCGTCGGCAGCTGGTTCATGGGTGACCCCACGGTCACGGGCGAGTACGAATCGATGGCCCAGTATTTCGACTCCGTGGCGGAGACGCTGACGAGGATCGCCGAGGGAAGCTCACCGGTCTGTCGGTTCACCGAAGGTCGACTTGTCTGGTCGTGAGACGGCTCCCAACTGGATGACGGCCATTGCCAATCCGTCCTCACTCTGGAACGGCAATGGGATTCAGCAGCATTGACGTTCCAAGGTGAGGATGGCTGCGGCGATGAAAGTCATCCGGTTGGGGCTGCAGCGGGCCCGGCGGAGGATCTGCCAGGACTTGAGTCGCGCGATGCTTCGTTCGACCGGTGCTCGTGCCGCTGACAGGGCTCGGTTGATCGCCCGCTCTGCTCGGGACGACGGCCGAAGCCGAGTCCGACCCCGCGCGGCGGGAGTTCCTGGAAGGGTTTCCTGAAGGCTTCGGCCTCGTTGATGACGCGGTCTGTCCTGTGCATCACGAGTAGAGAAGGACTCGCTTGCGGAGAAGATGAAAGCCGGCTCGGCCGAACATCTGGCGTTTGAGCACTTTGATCCGGTTGACGTGGCCTTCGACGGCCCCGGAGTTCCAGGGCAGGGTGAGGCCGGCGATGACTGCATCGCGGTCACGGTCGATGCCTGCGGCGAGGGTCTCCGGTCGGCGGAGGATCCATCCAGCGACGACCCGGGGTGACGGTGGCCGAGCCGTGACGGGCCCTGGCGAGAGCCGCTTCTCCCGGAAATAGGCGCGAACCCGCTGGTAACTGCCCTGATAGCCGAGCGGCACGATCTCCTCCCACGCTCTCCAGGCGTTCGTGCAGCCTTGGTTCCAGCGGTCATCCAGGTAGGGCTTGAAGGCGTCGAGTTTGGATGGTCGGCCCTGCCACTGCCCCTCTCGTCCTGGCGGCCGGCCGCGACGGGGTGCGGCCGGCCTGGCGGGACCTGTCACGTGTCTACGGCCGGTACCGATCGGCGAGGTCGCCGTAGCCGCCTTCTGTCCAGACCGCCTTGCGGAACTCCGTGAGGCCGAGCGCCCCGGTGCTCTGCCCGGCGGTGGGTGGGAAGTGCGCGGTGCCGCAACGGGCGCAGTACCAGGCCTGGTTCCAGAGCCGTTCGGCCTGGGGGCGGCCCGCCAGACGCCGCCGTCTGGCGAGGAACAGCGCGGTCGCGCCTGCCAGGAGGGCGATCGAGAGGGCCAGGATCAGGTATGACCCCCAGAGCGGGACCAGCGCGTCGTTCGCGTCGGCGAGCGGGGCCGCCGGTGCAGGGGAAGCCGGAGCGGCCTCGGCAAGGCCGCCCGGGAGGAGGTCGGTGGGGAAGTCGTTCGGGAACCCCGGGTGCTTCGTCACCCAGTCCGGCGGCGAGAGGTCGGGCTTCTGGTGGACGGGCGTGTCGCGCGCCATGGTGCCCCGGATGAAGGTGAAGACCGCCCCGATCAGCGTCACGAAGCCCAGGACCGTCAGTGTCTGGATCGCCGTGCTGGTGGCGGGCGGCGCGGGTGCCAGGGCCCGGCCCAGGGCGGAGACCTCTTCGCGGGTCTCGGTGCGGCCGTCGCGGCCGTCGCGGCCCAAGGTACGTACGGTGATGTTCCGCCGCTCGCCCAGGTGGACCGCCGGCACGCTGCGGACCTGGTCGGTCAGCGCGCAGCTCGGGCAGGGCGTCAGGGTGCCGGGCGGCGGTGGCGCGGGTACGGCGTCGTTGATCGGCATGTGCGGAAGTCCCCCCAGGAGTACGGCGGTCGGGCGACCGTTCGTATCCGGGTGGACGCCGCCGCGCGGCCTCCGGTTGCGGCCCGCCGCAAGGACCGGGAACGCCTCCAGGCCACCCGAACCGCCCACGCGAAGAGGCCGGCGGGGCATCCCCGGACCCCTCACCTGCACTGCGGCCCGCGGAATCGTGTGACCCGCTCTGCCGGTCCTCGGCCAGACCATGCCCGGCCTGCTGCTCTCCTCCTCCCGGTCCGGCCCGTCGACCGCCGTCGCCGTCGGCTCCTGGGCGGCAGTGTCCGCGTACCCGGGGCCCGCAGGTGACGAGGCGGAAGCCCGCTGCGCGACTGACATCACCCTTCGCCATCACCGAATGTGCGACAGAGTCCGGAAGTTGAGCCAGACCCCGAGAAGATGACGGCAGCAGGGTGTCGTCGCAGTCGGCCACCGGCCCCTGCGGCTGGGGCACCGTCGGTGCGATGATGCGTTCGTGGTGACAGACGCGGAGCGGGCTCGGATTCGGCAAGGCTTGCACTTCGGACAGGTGTTTGAAGGCACTGTCAGCAACGTCGAGGTCTGGTGGGCTGACAGCCGCAAGCAGATCCGATTGAAGCCGACCGATCCTCAGTATCTGCGTGCGGACTTCGCCGGCTTCGTGGAGAGTGTTCGGCCAGGATGGCCGTCCGAGTTTGGTCGTGTGGTTCGGGACCCGGGGCCCGACGCCGGATGAGTTGCTGGCGTCGTCTCGACTGAGCGAACCCCGAACGGAGAACCCGCCCGTCGTGGGAAGAGGCCGTCGTGGGAAGAGGCCGTCGCCCCGCAGGGGTGACGGCCTCCCAACGCCTACTCGGGACCCGGCAACCTCCTGCTGGGCCGAGCCGTTGTCACAGCCCGTTCCGACGCAGGACCTCCAAGGCCTGGAGGACCATGGCCATGCCGTGATGATCGCCGAGTTCCCGGAAGCGGATGGCCGCCCGGGAGTGAGCCTCGAAGGCCCCGTCGAACTGCCGGAGCTCGTGCAGAGCGCTTCCGAGATTCGTCAGGGCCTTCGCCTCCCGGTGGTGGTCCTGGACTTCCCCGAAGTGGTCGGCCGCCCGGGTGAGCGCGTCGGCCGCCTTGTCGAACCTCCGCGCCTCCAGCAGGGCCCCGCCGAGGTTGTTCAGGGCCATCGCCCTGCTGTGCGGGTCCTGGAGCTCCCGGAAGCGGTCGGCCGCCTGGGCGAGTACGTCGATCGCCTCGTCGAACCGTCCCATTTTCCGCAGGGTGCTGCCGAGGGTGATCGACGCACCGGCGGAGCGGTAGCGGTCCCCGAGGTCCCGGAAGCGCTCGACGGCCCGGGTGAGCACGCGGGCCGATTCGTCGAAGCTGCGCACCTCCTGAAGGGCGCCCGCCCACGGCAGCGTCCCGCACGCGCAGCGTCAGCGTGACCCGATGGGTGTGCGTCCGGCCCCCGCTCCCCGCCGCCTCCGCCGTCACCACACCGAAGGACAGCTTTCCCCCGCCGCCGCCTTCGGCCCGCAGCTCGAGGAGCAGCTCCAGCTCCGCCTGCTCGATCTCCAGCCGCAGTTGCTGACCCGCCCCGCGTCCTGGGCCTCTCCCAGCTCTTGCCGCAGCTCCTCGATGGCTTTCGCCAGCCCGATCCCCGACATCCGAGTGCCCCCTTCTGCCCCCAGGGCCCTCTCCTAGCCCGGAGCGGCCCGACTGGAGGACCAGTGTGCCGACTTCCCGGCCTTCCCCGCAGCCGAATCCCGTGACGTCGCGCGGCGCTTGGCGCGGTGGGGCCAGGGGTCCCGGGTGGGTGCCCGGCCGGGTACGGCTGAGGTGTCGGGCGGGGGTGCGCTTCCTCGCCGGTGACGACCACCGGGCCGTCCGCGACCTTTCACCCAACAGCTTGGCTCCGCCACGCTGCGCCCGGTCATGGGCTGGCTGGAGTGCTGCCATCGTCGATCGCTGCTGTCGAAAGTTCAGAGTCGGCTCGCCAGAGTGCAGCTGGGACAGACAGCCGCTGGGGAGTTGGCTGGACACACGCGGGGCTCGGATTCGAACTGAATGGATTGGCGCACTCTGCGTCCAATCGCCGCAGGCCAGGAAGTGTCGGCCCCGCGCTCGCGGGGATAGCTTCCTGCACTACCTGATGGACAAGGACGTCCGGATGTCGGCCCCGCGCTCGCGGGGATAGCTTCGCCCAGAACTTCAAGGCGGTCTACGGCGGCGGGTCGGCCCCGCGCTCGCGGGGATAGCTTCAACGCCATGCAGATGGCGTCGGCGGGGACCAGGACGTGGGCGCCGGTGGTGGCGATGACGTTCGGCAGCGGATGGGCCGCAAAGTTGCGGTCCAGGAGCACGATCATGCCCTCGCGCAGGCTGCGGAGCAGGCGTTGTACGTGGGTGGTCTCACCGGCAGCGGGTCGGCCCGAACACCGCGTCCAGGGCGGTGCGGGTGCCGCAGGACACCAGGACCGGCAGTTGCAGTGCCGGATACCCCGAACTGCCGTTGTGGCAGCGGTGCTTGGCGTACACGGTCAGGTTTGCCGGGCTGTCCGGCACCGCGATCGTCGTGCCGTCGATCGCGCAGACCAGCAGGCCCCGCCACCACGCCCCGGGGGTGCCGATTCCGGCGGCCGGGCCGCGCAGAAGGTCGAACAGCCATCGCAGCGGCTCGGCGCCCACCCGCTTGCGGGCCTGGGCCAAGGCGCTGCCGGTCGGGTCGGCGACGGGCAGACCGTCCAGGCCGGCGGTCGGCCGCTGCTACACCTGCTGCCAGCCGAGCCTGGAGAACAGGCACCCGGGCGGCAGCAGGTACACCACCTCCCGATACGGCAGGTCCCGGACCCGTGCCTGCACCCTGCCGGTTTGCACCGGGGCTTCGTCGACCATCTCGAACGGGACGATCCGGGGCGACTCGCCGAGATGGCCGGGCGCGCAGCCGGGCGGCGGCCACGGGTCGCCCGAGGCCAGCTGAACGGGGGAAGTACCTCGCCGATCGGGTGTGGCGGCTGCGGGAGGGAGCACCGGTTCGTCATCCTCCAGGCATGTCGCCCAAGGACTAAGGAGTGAACGGATGCCGAAGGTGTCCAAGCAGTCAGCAACGAACGTTCAGGAGTTCGGCCCGGTGACCGACCGCCGGGAGGAGATGAACGGCTATACGGTGGAGTTCGTCTCTTTCGGCGCCGACTCCGACCTCGACGGGCCGCTTCAGGCGCTCCCCGGCGGAATGTGTCACTGCCCGCACTGGGGTTACGTCATCGCTGGACGTATGCGCTTCGTCTTCGAGGACCACGAGGAGGTGTACGAGGCCGGTGACGCCTATTACCAACCGCCGGGGCACCGGCCGTACGTCGACGCCGGCACCGAACTGCTCCAGTTCAGCCCTACCGACCAACTGGCGAGGACCGAGCAAGCGATCGTCGACTGGATGAGTCGGCAAAGCGGTACGCCGTAGCCACCACGCGCTGGGCAGCCGCGGCAGCACCCGCGCGAGATTCCGGGACACAGGACCGGTGTCAGGCGGCATGGTCGTCGACCGCCCCGGGCTGCTTCCCGCCATCGCTGCTGTCCGTTCGGCCAGGCGGGCGGCGGCCAAGGAAGCGGAGTCATCGCGCCGACGGGCGTGGTGCCCCGGCGCCTCGCGTGAGCACTGGATCCATGGGGCACCAGCCGTGTCTGACACCGCGGGAGCAGGTTGCTCCGTTGCCTGCGCCTTCCCACAGGGGTGTCCGCCGCGGCGCGGAGCGGCGGCGTCTGCCTGTCACCGTGGTGCTGCCCGCTCCTGCATCCGGCCGGCGCGGGCAGCTGCCCAGGGGTTCTGCTTCCGGACCCGGATCCGGCGGAAGTAGCGGCGCATCGCGGCGGAGTCCTTGCGCCAGTCGCCCATCTCGGCGATCTGGTCCTCGGGGACATCGGCCTCGCGCAGTGCGGAGGCCCCGCCGGCCCGGAGGCCGTGCGCGGTGACGACCTTCACGGTGTCCTCGTGCAGCAGCGCGTTGTAGCCGGACTCGACGCGCTGCTGTTCCGAGAGGTCGGCCACACGCCGGTACGCGTTCCGGGCGCGGGCCTTGACGACGGCGTTGACGGCGTCGCCGGACAGGTACGAGAGGCTCCACCCACTCCTCGACGGCGATCTCGTGGTCGGCCTTCGGCTGCCCGTCAGGGTGCCTCGGCCGGGTCTGCGGGGAGAGCCGCACCTGGAGCTGGCCGGCCTTGTCGAGGGCGCGGAACAGGGCCCGGTCGAGCGGCATGCGGATGGTGCGGGCGTACTCCGGCCAGGCGCGCAGGCGGCGCGCCGGGCACGGGTGCGGGGCGTTGCCGCGGGCCGGGATCCAGGCCTCGAAGGCCGAACCGGCCCCACCCGATCAGCGGATCATCGGCCGTCGTCTCCTTCAGTGGAACATCGGTCCGATGGGCCGGCCTCAATGGCAGCGTCTCCCTGCCCCGGCAACCGACCGGATGCCCCCCGACGTCACCCCCTGGTTGCGGTCGCAGTCACACCGAAGGTGAGCGCGCCCGTCAGGAACGAGAACGCGAGTGTGACGGCCGCCCACTGCCCGATGGAGTCGACCTGGTCGCCGAGCCCGAGCAGCTGCCAGGCGGTGTCCCGCAGCGCCAACGAGACCGGCAGTGCCAACGCGCCTGCGGTGATCGCGATCCGGGCGGCCCGTCGCGTCCCCGACGCGGGCGGAGCCGCGGCGAACCGCAGGACACTGTTGCAGATCATCACGAAGGCGAAGGTGCCGCCCGCGAAGACTGCGGTCTCCACGGTGAAGAGCAGTGCTCCGGGCCAGCCCTCGCCGGAAGCCAGTCCCGTGGCGACCAGCAGGCCGGCGGCGACGGCGGCTGCGGCGGCGAGCAGGGCGAAGTGGAGGCGCACGAAGCCGAGCACCTTGCCGCGGCCGATCAGCGCGGCGAGTGCGCGCCCCGTGCGGGAGTGGGGGCCGGCGAGGAGGGTCGCGAGCGGTGCGAGGTCGTCCAGCCAGTCCCTGCCCTTGTCCTCGGCCCCGCACACCGGTTCCGGTAGGCGTCGGATCGCCCCGCGGTGCAGCAGCAGGCTCCCGGCCGTCACTCCGGTGAGCGGCAGCAGGGACGCGATCAGCCAGGGGGTGCCGCCGTCCCAGGACGCGCGGTCCGCCCGCGTGGCCACCGCCGCCCAGTCGGTGGTGAGCGTGGCGGCGACGAGCAGCGTGCAGACCAGCGCGGTCCGGAGCACCTGCTCGATCCGGTAGCGCGGCAGCGGCCGGTCGCGGCGGCACAGCAGCGCCCTTGCCCCGCCGAGCGCACCGAGCAGGGGGACGAAGAACATGGTGAAGGTCACCACCGCGTCGTACGGATCGCCCTGCCAGGGACTGCCCGCCCGCACCGCGCGGACCTGCGTCGTCAGGTAGGCGAACAGGGTGAAGGCGGCGGCTCCGGCGGCGGACGTCAGCAGTGCCGCGGCCGCGGCAGGCCGAGCGGGGTGTCCGACCTCCAGCTGATCGTTCGTCAAGTCATCTCGCATGGCGGCGATAGTACACGCCGCGTAGTACGTGGAGCGTACTTCGTGGCGCGTAGTATGGTGCTCCGTCAGATCGGAAGGAACAACACATGCAAGCCAACGACGCCCAGACGCTGGTGCTCTGCGCGCTGGCCGACGGGCCGATGCACGGATACGCCATCAACACGGCGATCGAGGAGCTGACCGGGGAGCGGCTGGGCCCCGGCAGCCTGTACGGGGCGCTGGCCAGGCTGGAGACGAAGCGGCTGATCGAGCCGCTCGACGGGCAGGGACGCCAGCGCCCGGTGCAGCTGACGTCCCTCGGCCGCGAGGTCCTGGAACGCGAACTGCGCGCCATGGCCCGCGTCGCGAACGCGGGACTGCGGCGCCTGGGGGTGAACCCGGCATGAGCGTCGTCACCCGCAGCCTGGTCAGGCTCTACCCGGACGCCTTCCGCGAACGCTGGGGCGCGATGGTGGAGGACGAGGCCCGGGGCGCGGGCTGGAAGTCCTGGCCCAACCTGATCGCGGGCATCGTGGACATGTGGCTGCACCCGGCCCACTGGCCCGCCGACTCCCCGGCACAGCGCCAGCGACGGGTGGCCACCATGGCCATCACCGTCGCCCTCGCCGCCTGGTTCCTCAGCCACCTGGCCGCCGAACAAGCCGGCCCCCTGCCCGCCGACGGCGTCCGGGAGCAGGTCGCGCACGGCTGCACCGCCCTGCTGCTGCTCGGCATCGCCCTCGTCGCACCCCGGCCCCAGCCCACGCTGCGCGCAGCGATCACGCTGCTGGGCTGGGCGCTCCGCCGCCTCGCTGCACCGACGCTCCTCGGCACCACCGTGGTCGTCCTGGTGCACGGCGGCGTCGACGCGGACGCCTCACCGCCCACCCTGCGCACCGCCGTGCTCGCCGCCTGGTGGATCTCCCTCGGCCTCGGCGCGATCCAGATCCCCCGCATCTTCACCGGCGTCGGCGCGGATGCCGTCGTGCCACCCGGCACCGGCCGCCTCCGGGCCGGTGTGTGGACCCTCGCCGGCGCCAGCGCCACCGGCGGCGCGACCATCCTCGGACTCTCGCTCACCGGTGCCGGATTCCACCCGCTCGGCGTCGGCATCGGCGTGGGTCTGCTGCTGCTGACGGCGGTGTGCGCGGGCACCCTGCGCGACCTGCGCGACCTGCCGTCGGCCAGGTAAGCCACGCGACACACGCCTGCCCAGGGCTCGCCCGAACCGGCGGGCCGCTCCCATCCCACTTGGACGGTGTCCATGCCCGACCTGCTCCGCTCCCTCTACACCCGCCGCCTGCGCCGCCAGGTCGTAGCCGGCCCACTGCCCCGGCATGTCGGGCTGATCATGGACGGCAACCGCCGCTGGGCCCGGCAGGTGGGCATGGCCGACCCGAGCCTCGGCCACAAGGCGGGCGCCGAGCACGTCGAGGAGGTGCTCTCGTGGTGCGAGGCCCTGGGGATCAAGCACATCACCGTCTTCGTCTGCTCGACCGAGAACCTCCAGCGCCGCGGCGACACCGAAGTCGCTTACCTGATGCGGCTGATCGAGCAGGTGGTCGTCGATCGCCTCACCCGCCCGGACGCCCGCTGGCAGGTCCACCTCGCCGGAATGACCGACGCCCTGCCCGACAGCACCGCCCGCGCCCTCAAGGAGGCCGTCGAGGCCACCCGCACCTGCACCACCGGCGCTCACGTCACCCTGGCCGTCGGCTACGGCGGCCGTCAGGAGGTCGTCGACGCCGTGCGCGACCTGATGTACGCGCGAGCCGAAGCGGGCGCGTCACTGACCGAGGCCGCGGACGCCCTGACCGTCGAGGACATCGCCCCGCACCTGTACACCGCCGGCCAACCCGACCCCGACCTGGTCATCCGCACCAGCGGCGAACAACGGCTGTCGAACTTCCTGCTCTGGCAGAGCGCCTACTCGGAGCTGTACTTCTGCGAGGCCTACTGGCCCGCGTTCCGCGAGGTCGACTTCCTGCGCGCGATCCGCAGCTTCGCCGCCAGGCAGCGGCGCTACGGCGGCTGAGCCCCGGTCTGGGCGGGCAGGGAGACGAGTGCGCTGCTGTAGTACGGGGTGTCGGTGGTGCTCCGTTCGGTCACGGGGTCCTTGTGGATGGCGGGTGGGTAAGGGTGGTCTGCCGGCCCGCCCGAACTCGGGGGACTACAGGAGGCTCAGCGCGTCCAGGGCGAGGTAGGCAGCGGCGGTGTCGGTCATCTCGCCCCGGCGGAGCACGCGGTCGCGGAACTCGCTCAGGGAGAGGGTGACGACGTCGATGAACTCGGTGCGCTCCGGCCGCGGTTCGGCGACCTTGACGCAGCCGGTGGCGACGAAGGCGTAGCGGCGGACGTCGGAGTAGGCATCGAGCCAGTAGGGCCCGACCTCTCGCACCTGGCCCTGGTGGCCGGTCTCCTCCAGCAGCTCGCGGGCGATCGCGTTTTCTGCGGACTCCCCAGGCTCGATGTAGCCGCCCGGAAGTTCGTGAAGCACACGGTCGGGACCCGGACGGTACTGGCGGGCCAGGATGACGTGCTGGTCGGGGGTGAGGGCGAACACGGCGCCGGCCGGGCGCTCGCACTTGATGGAGAACTCCTCCGTCCGACCGTCGGGCAGTTCGAACTCGACGCGGTCCACGGACCGGCCGAACCTGCTGAACACGGTGGTGCGGTTGATCTCGCGCCACGACGCGGTGGTGCTGTCGGTCGTCATGGCCAGGACCGTACAACTCCGGGCCGGCCCCGGGTGCCCGTTGCCCTGTCGATCAGTCCCTACGCCTGTAGGTGGTCCGGACAATGAGACGGAGAGGCGAAGCACCCGAATGGGTGACGGGCCGTTGCCGCGCGCGCCGCGCCTCCACCGTACGTCCGGCCCGCCAAGCTGCCCCGCGTCCTGGGCGCCTGGGCCGCGTACGGCGAACTGCGCCGGGCCGCGGGCGGCTGACCCCCGCGAGCGTCGGGATGCTCAACCTCCTGAGTCCCGGCCGGCGGCGAGGACTTCAGCCCTGGGCGGGGCGGGTGTCGCGGAGCGGCTCCCGGTCGAGGACCTCGACGTACATGATCCGCCCGTCCACGACGTCGAGGACGAGCATGCCGTCGGCCGGGGAGAGGGTGACGCAGCGGTGGCCCGGGCCGAAGGGCTGGCCGGGCGGGTGAGGGGCTGTCCGGAAGCTCTGGCAGAAGTCGTCGCCGCATCCGCACTCGGCGACCAGCGGGAGGCTGCGGACGGTGGCGGCCAGTTCGCGTTCGTCCTCCTGCTCCAGGAGTTCGACCAGCTCGGCGGCAAGCTCCGGGAAGGCCTCGCGGACCAGCGGGTGGTTCGGGGGCTGCGGCGCCGTCACGGGCGGGGCGCCTTCACGCCGTGGACGGCGGTGTACTCGGCGGCGAGCCACGGGCCCAGGTCGTCGATGAGTACGGCCAGGGCGGTCCGGTCGGCGGTGGGGGTACGGGCGATGGCGGCGGCGAGGTGCACCTGGTCGGCGCGCTCGGGGTAGTAGCCGGCGAAGACCTCGGCCGAGGCGGCGAGGTCGCTGGTCCAGCCGCCCCAGCGGGGCATGACCAGGGTGAAGCAGGTGCGGACGAGATGGCGGGAGACGGCGCGGGACAGGGCGCGCAGTTCGGCCTCCGTGCCGGCCGCCGCCAGGCGCTCGCGCCAGCGCGGCAGGAGGAGGGCGAGGTCGCCGTTGGTCTCCCGGGCGAGCAGGGAGGTGAGGCGGTAGCGGGGGAGGCGGGCGGCGAGGTCCTCGCCGAGCAGCGGGGTGCAGAGGCAGGCGACGAACCAGCCGAGGTCGTGGCGTTCGAGTTCGCTGAGCAGCGTGCCGGTATCGAAGAGCAGCACGCCGACTCCGTTCACCTGCGCGAACTCGCCGTCGAGCGCGGCTTCGAGGGCGTCGGCCTCGGCCCGGTCCGCGGCGGTGGGCTCGTGGTGCAGGGCGAGCAGCAGGTCGAGGTCGGAGACGCCCGGGACGGCGGTGCCGCGCGGGACGCTGCCGTAGAGGTAGGCGCTGTGCAGCCGGTCGGGACCGAAGGCCGCGGCGATCCGCTCCCGGGCGGCGGCGACCACCGGCGCGAACGCCGGCGGCACGCGGTCGAGCGAGCCCTCCCGTGCGATGCAGCCGTCCCGGTCCAGCCCCTGAGTCGTGGTCATGGGGGAACTCTGCCCTGCCGTGACCGTACTGACCAGCGAATATCCGTCGGCCCGGTGGATTGTCAGTGGGGTGTGCAAGCATCCGTCGCACACGAACACGAACGGCGTGAGGGGAACGGCATGGGCACCTGGGACATCGGGCACTTCGACAACGACTCGGCGGCGGACTTCTGCGGCGGCCTGGACGACGCGGCGCCCGGCGAGCGCGAGGCGCTGCTCCGGTCGGCTCTGCAGCTCGCCGCCCGGGCGGAGGAGTACCTGGACTCGGACGAGGCGGTGGACGCGGTCGCCGCGGCCGCGCTGGTGGCGGCGCAGTGCCCGGGCGGGGTGGCGGTGACCAGCGCCTATGGTCCGAAGGAGCCGCTGCCGCCGCTCGCCGCCGAGCTGCGCCCGCTCGCGGTGGCCGCGCTCGACCGGGTGGTGGCGGAGGAGTCGGAGCTGGCGGAGCTGTGGGACGAGACGGAGAGCGGTCCGGCCTGGCGCGAGGGCATACAGGCCCTGCGGGGGGTCCTCGCCGCCTCGGCGTCGTCGTCGGCCGTGGAGGCGCCGGTGGCGGGGAGCTGAGCGGCGGTCACCGGCGGGCCGCCGTCCACCAGTAGCCGAGCGCGGTGAGGCTGGTGGCGGCGCCGAGCAGGCAGACGGCCGTCCAGCCGCCGTGGTCGTAGACGACGGTGGAGAGGATCGCGCCCGTGCCGCACCCGGCGGAGTAGAGCAGCATGTAGCCAGCGGTCAGGCGGCTCTGCGCCTCCGGGCGGACCTGGTAGAGCAGGTGCTGGTTGGCGACGTGGACGGACTGCAGGCCGTAGTCGATCACCACCATGGCGAGCACCAGCCACCAGACCGAGTGCGGTAGCAGCGCGGCCGGGAGCCAGCCGACCAGCATGGCCAGCAGGCCGACTCCGGCGGTGCGTTCGGCCCGACCCCGGTCGGCCTGACGGCCGGCGTACCCGGCGCCGAGGGCTCCGGCGGCGCCGGCGAGGCCGAAGAGCCCGATCTGGGTGTGGCTGAGGTTGAAGGGCGGTGCGGCGAGCGGCAGCACCATCGGGGTGAGTAGCACGGTGATGGAGGTGAAGGAGAGCAGTGCGAGGACGGCCCGGGTGCGGAGCACGCGCTCCTGGGCGAAGAGCGTGAACACCGAGCCGACCAGGCGCGGGTAGCCGATCCGCTCGGCGGTGCGGTGCCGCTCGGACGGGACGGCGGCCGCGACGGCGAGGGCCACGGCGGCGGTCGCGACGGCGGAGGCGACGTAGACGGCCCGCCAGCCGGCCAGGTCGCCGATGGTTCCGGCGACGGTTCGGGCGAGCAGGATGCCGACCACGATGCCGCTGGTCACGGTGCCGACCACCCGGCCCTGGTCGCCCGGAGCGGCGAGCTGGGCCGAGTGGGCGACGACCACCTGGGCGACGACCGCGAGGACACCGACGGCGGCCATCGCGGCGAGCAGCAGCGGAGCGGAGGGGGCGAGTGCGACGGCGAGGAGGGCGAGGACGGACAGGCCGAGCTGGGAGGTGATCAGGGTGCGGCGGTTGACGTGGTCGCCGAGCGGCACGAGCAGCAGCAGGCCCACGGCGTAGCCCGTCTGGGTGAGGGTGCCGACCAGGCCGATGCTCGCCGGGTCGATGCCGTAGTCCCGGGCGATCAGGTCGAGCAGTGGCTGCGAGTAGTAGACGTTGGCCACGGCGAGGCCGCAGGCGACGGAGAGCAGCCAGGCGACGGCGGGTGACAGGCCGCGTGCCGGGGCTCCGCCGGGCATGCCTGGCGCGACAGGCGGATCGGCCGCGGCGGAGGCGGTGGTGCGGGCGGGAGAGGTCATGGGCGGGACTCCCTCGAAGGGCAGAGTGGTTTCAAAGTGCTACCGCGACACCATGGCATAGCCTGGTTTCGATAAGCAACCACACCCTGGTCGGTAGGCTGGGCGCCGACCGGTGAGGGCTGAGCGGCGCCGGTGAGGCCTGAGAGGTGGGAGAAGTGCCGAAACGTACTACGCACGAGGAGTCGGCCTGCCCGGTCGCCCGTCCGCTCGACGTCGTCGGCGACGGCTGGACACTGCTGATCGTCCGTGACGCCTTCGACGGGCTGAGCCGCTTCGGGCAGTTCCAGAAGAACCTCGGCCTGGCCAAGAACATCCTGTCGGCCCGCCTGGCCAACCTGGTCGCCAACGGCGTGTTCGACCTCGCGCCGGCCGCCGACGGCAGCCCGTACCAGGAGTACGTGCTCACCGAGAAGGGCCGCGCGCTGTTCCCGGTGATCACGGCGCTGCGCCAGTGGGGCGACCAGTGGTTCTTCGCGGAGGGCGAACCCCGGGCGCGACTGGTGGACCGCGAGTCCGGTGCGCCCGTCGCGCCGGTCGAGGTGCGCTCGGCGGACGGCCGGGTGCTCGGCCCCGAGGACGCGAGGGTGCTGCTGCCCTGAGGGCGCGGGGTGTTGCTGCCCTGAGGGAGCGGGGGTGCTGCTGCCCTGAGGCGCGCCACCGCCGCCTCGCTCCTCGCGACAGTGGGTGTGCGGGCGTCGCCGAGCGTGTCCGCCGACCGTCGGTCACTCTGGAGACCTCACCGGGAGCCGGCCGGCTGCCGACCGGGAGTGGACCGGGAACAGGCGGAGGGCCGATCGAACCCGGCCCGGCCGGACCTCCCGAGCCCCGCGAGCGACGAGGAGGCGGCATGCAGCAGCCCACCACCCGGCCCGCCGGCCCGCCCGGCGCCGTACGCGGCTGGCTGGACGCGCTCGCCGTCGTGCTGGCCGGGCTGGTCGCGATGGCGGCGGTGGCCGCGCTCGGCCTCTGGCTGGCCGGCGTCGACGACCTTCCGGACGGCGGCTTCGCCGCCGTGCTGGCCGCGACGCTCGCGCTCGCGGTCGGGGGAACCGTCCAACTCGACGGAGGTGCGGGAGACTTCGCGGCCGTCGGGGCCGGTATCAGCGCGATGCCGCTGGGTGTCTCGGTGGCCGGCGCGGTCGCGATGGCCGAGGTGTTCCTGCGCGGGCTGCGCTTACGCGCGGTCGCGTCCGGTGGTGAACTGCTCGGGCGGATCGGCCGGACGGCCCTGCTCTGGGTGCTCGCCCTGGCGCTGCTGACGCTCGGTGCCCAGCACAGCTTCGTCGTCCCGCTCGGCGGCGACCTGGCCGAGACGATCGGCGGAGCGCTCGGGCTGACCCCGGAGGTCGGCTTCCACGCGGACGGTCCGACCACCGTCGGCATCGGGCTGGCCTGGCTGCTGCTGGTGCTCGTGCTGACCTTCGCGGTGTCCCGGCGGGCCCCGCTGCCGCCCGCCCTGGTGCGTCACCAACTCGCCGTCCGCCCGGCCGCTTTCGCGCTCTGGCTGGTCCTGCTGGCGTACCTGGCGATCGGTGCGGTGGCCGGGGTGCTGACCGCGATCGTGCACGGCAACGCCCGGCAGACCCTGGCCGTGGTGCTGCTCGCGCTGCCGAACCTGGCCTGGACGGCCTTCGGCATCGGACTCGGTGCCGAATGGCAGGGGCGGCTGGTCGGTGCGCTCGGCCTGCCCGTCCCCAAGCCGCTCAGCGCCGTGCTGCGCGCCGCCCCCGAGGGCGGACAGTCGACCATCGACCTCGGCAGCCTCGCCGAGCAGGACGCCCGCGTCTGGTGGCTGCTGCCGCTGGCCGCCGTCCTGCTGCTCGCGGGCGCGTTCCTGGCGGCCCGCCGTACGCCGCGCACCGTCCGGCTCTGGCAGCACGCCGTCCGGTTCGCGCTCGCCGCCGCCGTCACCATGCTGCTGGTGGGTCTGTGGACCCGGGTGGACGCCGCCTACGGGCTCTCCGTGCTGGGCGTCGGCCTCGGCCAGGGCGGGCTGGCGGACCTGCTGGGTGCCGTGCTCGGCGCGGAGAACCCGCTGGCCGGGCTCGGCGGCGGCAGCCTCACCCTGCGCCCGGTGCTCTGGACGGCGGTGCCGCTCGCGGCGGGCTGGGGACTGCTGACCGGCGCGCTCGGTGCCCTGCTCGCCACCCGGGTGCGACACCGCGGCGAGGTACCGGCGGGCAGTCGGTGAGGGGCACTGGGTGGGAGGGGGCCACGCGGCCCGGCTCAGAACAGCCGGTGGCCCCGCACCCACATGCTCTTCCGCCCGTCGGCCCCAAGGAGCCGCAGTTTCCCGACACCGTCGTGGATGCCCGCGCTGAACAGCAGCGAGGGGCCGACGATCGCGCCCGCGGCGGCCAGGCCGAAGAGCAGACCGATGTTGTCGACCGACTGCTCGTCGCCCTCCTCGACGGTCTGGCCGCCCAGCTGGATCAGCAGCGGGACGGTGGCCAGCAGCGAGAGCACCAGCAGCCACCCCAGCACCCGTTGGACCCGCCGTTTGACCCGCGCCTTGGTGGCGGTCTCCACCCGGACGGCGAAGGAGCGCCCGCAGCGCGGGCAGATGACGCCGATCTCCCGGTCCCCGCCGGTGGGCCGGGGCGCGCCGCCCTCCGGCAGGTGCGTGATGCTCCAGTTGACCTTCGTCACGGTGGCCCCGTGCTCGACGCTCACCCGGCAGCCGAGGCTGACGACGTACCGGTCGGTGATCGGGTTCCTGGCCACGGTCGTCTCCCCCCAGCCTCCGCGACCCTCGCGGGGTAGGCGGATCGTAGCCCTTCCGTGGGGCGCCGAAACCGGTGGCGCAAGGTCAGAAAGCCTCGGCCAGAAGGATGATGGCCGCCGGGACGGCCTGGCCGAGAGCGCCGCGCCACAGCTTCGGTTCCGAGACGAACAGGGTGGTCCCGCCCGCGACCATGAACGCGGCGACATAGAGCACCATCGCCCGCCCGGCCCCCGGGTGCCCGGTGTGCAGCAGGACCAGACCGGTGACCAGGCCGAGCGCCAGGAACAGGTTGTAGAAGCCCACGTTGACGCGCCAGAGCCGGACCTCCGGGGCGTCCGCCGTGCTGCCGGTCAGCAGCCGGCGCACCCGCGGGTGCCCGTACAGGAAGCTCTCCAGCGGCCAGACGATCAGGTGGATCGCCGCGGCGACCACGGCGAAGACCTGGCTCACGGCGTTCATGGCGGACGGCTCCTCCTGACGGGGCGGCGGCGGGTCGTCGAGGTGTGCGCGGGCCGGCCGATCGGCGGCGATGCGGTGTCGGTGACCGGTGCGGGGGGTGATGCGGCGGCTGTGCCGGGGCGCTCGCCCATGGTGCGCATTCTATCGCCGGTACCCTCGCCGCGGCGGCCGAGGAACCCTGCCGGACTGCGGGATTGGACTGGACCACTGCCTCCGGGCGCCACTATCGTTCGGCGTGCCCACGGAACGCGCGCCGGGCCGGAACGCCTGCCGCCGGAGCGCGCGCCGCCGCCGGAACGCCTCGCGCGACGCCGGACCCCGTCGAGTGCCTCGGAACGGAACCCATGAGCATCTGGCCGCAGTTGCGAAGATCCCGGACCGTCCGGACCGGGCGGGCCACCGGCCGGGTGCTGCGCTGCGGACTGATGGACACCATGCTCGCCGACCTCGCCGTCTCGGTCGTGCTCTGCTTCGAGCACCCGCTGGACGACGACCGGCTGGCCGCCGGCCTGGCCCGCGCGCTGGAGCGGGTGCCGGTCTTCGCCGGACGCCTGCGCACCGTCGAGGGCGTCCTGGAAGCGGTCTGCGACGACACCGGCGTCCCGTTCGAGGTCTACACCGTGGAGGGCACGCTCGCCGAGGCGATGGGCCGGGTGACGGCGCCCGGCGCCGAACTCGTCGCCCCGCTGGACGCCCCCGCCGCGCGCGACGGCGGCGTCCCGCTGCTCACCGTGCGCCTCACCCGTACGGCCGACGGCGGCACGGTGCTCGGCTGCTCCTGGCACCACGCGGTCGGCGACCTGCACAGCTTCATGCTGCTGCTGCGGATCTGGTCCGCGGCGGTCGAGGGCGAGCCGCTTCCGGAGGCAGAACTCGTCGACGACCAGGACGAGTTGCTGGCCGACGTGCTCCCCGAGGAGGACTGCGGTCGGCCCGGCTTCCGGGTGCCCTCGGCACAGGAGGCGGAGCTGCTGGCCCGCGAGGTGGCGGCCGGGCCGCGCGCCAACCGGATCGTGCAGATCGCCTTCACCGACGCCGAAGTGGACCGGATGCGCGAGGAGTTCGGCGCGGCGGCCGGGCGGAGGCTCTCCTCCGGGGACGTGCTGTGCGCCCACCTCCTCAGTACCCTGCGGGAGTTGGACGGGGACGACGTCGAGCGGATGCTGACCGTGCCGGTCAACGCGCGCCGCTGGCTGGGCCTGTCGCCCGCACTGGTCGGCAACCTGCTGAGCGAGGTCCACGTGCCGCACCGGCCCGAGGACGGTCCGGCGGTGCTGGCGGGCGCGCTGCGCACGGCGGTCGAGCGGTTCCCGGCCGAGCACCTCAACCTCCGCGCCAACCTGTGGTTCCTGGCGACCCTCGGCCGCGCACGGCTGCGCGACTGCGTGCCACTGGGCTTCGACCCGGGTGCGCGCCGGTTCAGCTTCTCCAACTGGTGCGGCTTCGGCGCCTACGCGGTGAGCTTCCAGGGGCGGCGTCCGGTGCTCTTCAGCCCGGCCGCCAACTATCCGCTTCCCTGGGTCAGTTGGACGGTCGAGGGGTTCCGGGGCGAGGGCCGGCTGGCCACCGTGGTGCTGCCGGCCCGGCTCGCCGCCCGGGTGCGCGGGGCGGCGGGCCGGGCGGCAGTGCACCGCTTCCGTCGGGCCGAGGATCAGCCGCCCGCGTCGGCCGGGGTGCTGCCCAAGGTGATCTGAGCGGTCGCGGAGGCAGGCCTCGGAGTCGCGGAGACAGGCCTCCGAGTTGCGGAGACGGGTCTCGGAGTAGCGGAGGAAGGCGTCAGAAGGAGCGCTCGATCGTGGTCCACAGCTGGAGCCGGGCGCGCAGCGCGGTGCGGACCGTCTCGGCGCAGGAGTCCCACTTGTCCTGGTCGTCGCCGCACAGGTCGATCAGCATCTGCATCGCCATCGGGGTGTGCTGCTCGCCGTCGACCTCGATGTGACGGGCCAGGTAGTCCTTGAAGACGGTGAGCGCGCCCTCGGGGTCGTCGATCCGGATGACCTGGGCGAACATGTCCGGGATCAGGTCCTCGCGGCCGAAGGCGAAGGCGGCGGCCCGGCAGTGCACCGGCGCGTTCTCCACGATCGCCCAGGTGGTGGTGGTGAAGTCCAGCGCGGCCTGCGGAACTCCGGCGGTCTTCAGGGCGTCCGGGACGGCGGTTCCGGTGCCCAGCAGGGCCAGGAACTCCTCGATCGGGCGCGGGTCGGCACCGGCCTGCCGCATGCCCTCCACGTACAGCTCGAAGTGGCTGGTGTAGCCCTCGCCGAGCTCGTCGCTCTCCTCCACCAGCACGATCTCGTTGATCAGCCGGCGGCTGGCGGTCGGGCCGTTCGGGACCCACGGCACGTCCACGCAGGTGAGGTCGCGCTGGAGGCTCTTGAGCAGCGACATGAAGTCCCAGACGGCGAAGACGTGGCTGCCGAGGAAGGTGCGGACGCGCTCGATGCCGGTGAGCGCGCGGTACACCGAGTGCTCGACCACCTCGCGGCGCAGCGGGTCGATGGCCTGCTGGAGGCTGGTCAGGCCAGGGTGCGAACGGTCCCAGTGGTAGCGGTTTGCGGACAACGTGACTCCTCGGATCGTTGGTCTCGGACGGTCAACAGGTGTACGGGGCAACGGTTCTAGGGTTCTACGGCGCTCGACGTTAGCGACGGGTCAGCGCGCGGTCAACGGGCCCTTCATGCCGTCAACGGGCTTCATCACGAGCTCCAGCGCGTGCCGCAGCTGCTCGCGGCCGGGCTGGACGGCACGGTCCAGGGCGGGGGCGAAGGGCAGCACGGCGCCGTCCGGGCGGGTGATCCGGCGGGGCGGGGCGATCAGGCGCATCTCCTCGGCGGCGGTGGCCAGCACCTCGGCGCCGAAGCCGCAGCTGCGGTTGGAGTCGTCCAGGACGACCAGCCGTCCGGTGCGTTCCAGCGAGTCGGCGAGCGACTGCCAGTCGAAGGGATGCACCGTGCGCGGGTCGAGTACCTCCACCGAGAGGTTCGGCGCCAGCTCCTCGGCGACCGCGAGGGCGTCGTGCACCAGGTGCCCGAGGGCGACCACGGTGACGTCGGTGCCCGGCCGGTGGATCCGGGCCCGGCCCAGCGGGACGGGGACGAGGTCCCAGGTGACGGTCTCGCGCACCGGCATCGCGGCGGCGGGGGCGAACACCACGACCGGGTCCGGGTCGCGGATCGCCGAGCGCAGCAGCCCGTAGGCGTCGGTCGGGGTGGCGGGCACCACGGTCTTCACCCCGGCGTGCGCGAACAGGCTGTACGGGTGGTCGGAGTGCTGCCCGGCCCAGCCGTCCCGGGAGCCCGAGCCGGGCACCAGGCAGGTCAGCGGGACGGCGGCCTGGCCGCCGGTCATCAGCGAGAACTTGTGGGCCTGGTTCACGAGTTGCTCGAAGACCAGGAACAGCAGGGACGGGATCTGGAACTCCAGCACCGGACGCCGGCCGGCCAGCGCGGCGCCGACCGCCATCGAGGTGAAGGCCTGTTCGGACAGCGGGGTGTCGACGATCCGCCCCGGCCCGAAGCGGTCCAGCAGGCCGAGGGTCGGCCCGGCCAGACCGGCGCCGATGTCCTCGCCGAAGACGCAGACCGCCGGATCGGCGGCGAGTTCGTCGGCCAGCGCCCGGTTGAGCGCCTTGGTGTACGAGAGCCTGGTCACGGTGTCGCTCCCGCCCGGGGCCGCAGCCCGTCGGCGTACAGGTGGTCCAGCGCCCCCGCAGGGTCCGGGTGCGCCGAGGCGAGGGAGAACTCCTCGGCGGCGGCCAGCTGTTCGGCCACCGCACGGTCCAGCTCGGCGACCGTCGCGGGGTCGAGCAGGGCGGCGGCCCGGGGGAGCGGGTCGCGCTCGCGCCAGGCCTCGACCTCCTCCGGGGAGCGGTAGCGCAGCTTCATCCGGCGCTCCATGGTGTGGTGGCCCTCGTAGCGGTAGGTGCGGCAGGCCAGGAAGCCGGGGCCGCGGCCGGCGCGGGCGCGCTCGACGGCCCGCAGCGCGGCGGCGCGGACGGCCTCGGTGTCCATCCCGTCCACCTCCTCGGCGGGGATGCCGAAGGCGGCGGCCCGGCCGGTGGCGCTGCCGGCGACGGCGGTGGCGGCGGGCAGGGTGGTGGCGTAGCCGTTGTCCTCGCAGACGAACAGCACCGGCAGGCGCCACATCGCGGCGAGGTTGAGTGACTCCAGCAGGACGCCCTGGTTGAGTGCGCCGTCGCCGAAGAAGGCCACCGCGACCGGTGTCCGGCCGGGATCGGGCCGCCCGGCAGCGCAACCGTCGGCGGTCACCCGGTCGGCCGCCGACCGTTCGGGGGAAGCGGTGGCCCGGGCCGCCGCCCAGGCGGCGCCGACCGCGATCGGGGCGCCGGCGCCCACCATGCCGTTGGCGCCGAGGATGCCCAGCGAGAAGTCGGCGGCGTGCATGGAGCCGCCCCGGCCGCCGTTCGACCCGTCGACCCGCCCGAGCAGCTCGGCGAGCAACCGGTGCGGAGCGGTGCCCCGGGCGAGGACGTGGCCGTGGCCGCGGTGGGTGCTGGTGAGCCGGTCGCCCGGGCCGAGCGCCGAACAGACGCCGACCGCGACGGCCTCCTGCCCGATGTACGGGTGGATGCCGCCGGGGATCGCGCCGGACTTCACCAGGCCGAGCGCCAGCTCCTCGAAGCCGCGGATCAGCCGCAGCATCCGGTAGCGCTCGGCGGGGGTGTCCAGCGGGGCGGGGCGGGCCTGCGCACCCGCGCCTCCCACCTGCGTACTCGCGCCTCCCGGCGGAACGGCGCTGTCGGCCTCGGCGGCGGCCGCGGCGGCCTCGGTGCGTGCGGGAGCGGTCACGGCCGTCCCCGCCAGATCGCCGGGCAGAACCGCGGGTCCGCGTAGTCCGGCCGGCCGTCCTCCGTGCGGCGCACCAGCACGTCGTGGTTGTAGACCACCGGCTCGCCGTCCGGCCGGTCGTGGCGGCGGTACTCGTTGGCGCCGTCCTGGAGGTGCAGCGAGACCGCCCGGCGCGGGTGGGAGGCCAGGTTGGGGCCGCTTCCGTGGTACGTGCGGCAGTGGTGGAAGGACATGTGGCCGCGCGGGATCGGCATCGGCACCTTCTGCACCCGCTGCCCGTTGTGGGCGGCGTTGGCGGCCAGGATGCCGTCCAGCTCGGAGCGGTCGCGGTCGGCGAAGTGCCGGGTGGAGTCCTCGCCGGAGGGCAGCTCCCGCCAGCGGTGGCTGCCGTCGACCATGGTGATGGTGCCGTTCGCCTCGCGGCAGTCGTGGAACGGGATGAAGGCGGTGAGCATCTCGTCCGAGGTGCAGGTCTGCCAGTAGTGCTTGTCGAAGTGCCACGGCACCCGGTTGCTGGGCTCCTCGGGCACCGGGGGCTTGTAGATGAGCGTCGACTGGAAGATCCGGATCTCCTCGGTTCCGGCGAGCAGCGCGGCCACCGCGCCGATCAGCGGCTTGCGCAGGATCGCGCCGATCGCGTCGCTCTCGTAGTGCACGTAGTCGTTGTGCCGCTGGACCGGCCCGTCCTCGGGCCGCCAGGAGGCCAGCCGGGGTGGCCGGACGGGCAGCTCGCGGTCGCGGTGCCCGGCGTAGTACAGCTCGGTGGCGGCCTGGAGGGTGTCCAGTTCCTCGTCGCTGAGGAGCCTGCGGGAGAGGTACCAGCCGTGCTCGCGGTAGTGCGCCACCTCTTCGGGGGTGGGCAGCAGGGCGAGCTCGGCGTCGGTGAGCCGGAACTCGGGGGCTGCGGCCATCGGGCGGGCCTCCTTCGGATGTGCGGGGGCGGGCCGGTCGGCGGCCGTGCGCCGGTCGTCGGCGGGCCGGTCGGCGGCCGTGGGCCGGTCGCCGGTGGTGGGCCCGTCGGCGGTGGGGCCGTGCCGTTCGACGGCCTCGTAGAGGGCCTTGATGTTCGCGGTGCCGAAGGTACCCGCTCCCTGCCGCTCGATCAGTTCGAGGAAAAAGGTGCGCCGGGGGTGTGCCGAACGGGCGAAGATCTGGAACAGCTGGCCGCCGTGGTCCTGGTCGACCAGGACGTGCAGCTCGCGCAGGGTGGCCACCGGGACGGCCGTCTCGCCGAAGCGCCCGGTCAGCGCGTCGAAGTAGGCGTCCGGGGTGCTCAGGAACTCCACGCCGTGCTCGCGGGCGGTCCGGACGGCGCGGGCGATGTCGCGGGTGCCGAAGGCGAGGTGCTGGACGCCGGCTCCGCCGTGGGCGGCGAGGAACTCGTCGATCTGGCCGGGGCGGCGGTCGGTGTCGGGCTCGATCAGGGTGAAGGTGACGTCGCCGGAGGCGCTCTGCACCACCTTGGAGTCCATCGCCTGCTCGCCGACCTCGATGTACTCCTCGAAGATCGTGCGGAAGCCCAGTGCCGTCTCGCAGAACCGCACGGCGTCCGCGAGCGTGCCGGCCGGCAGGCAGATCGCGACGTGGTCGAGGTCGTCCAGCAGGCGGGGCTCCGGGGTGGGCTCGGCGTCCGGCAGCGGCACCAGGCGCAGTGCGGTGTCGCCGAAGCCCTCGATCAGGGCGCCGGCCCGGTCGAGCACCCGGGCGCCGTGCCGTTCGGCCTGCTCCAGCGCGGCCGCCGGATCGGCGCAGCCGAGCGCGAGGACGGCGACGCCGTCCCCGTGCCGGGCGACGTACTCGGCCACCGGGTGCTCCGGGTCGGGGGCGGAGCTCAGCCGCAGCCGGATGGTGCCCTGGCGCAGCCCGACGGTGCGGGTGCCGTCCGGTGCGGTGACGGGAGCGTCGACGGTGAAGCCGTGGTCGGCGCGGAGTCCGGCCGCGGTCTTGTCGGCGTCCGCGCAGTGGAACTCGACGTGGGCGATGGTCTGGATGGACAACGGGATCTCCCCCCGGAGGGAACGGTGGATCGGGGATCGGCGCGCTGCCGCCGCGCGGCGGTGGGCGGCGGTGGGCGGCGGGCGATCTCCGTCGGGTGACGGCACTCGGTCGACGGCACGCGGACGTCGGCACGCGACGGCACGCGACCGACGGCACTCGGGTGACGGCCGGCGGGCGACCGCTAGCGGGCGGCCCGGGTGGAGGCCGGGCCGAGGATCAGGCTGAGGTTGTGGCCGCCGAAGGCGAAGGCGTTGCTCAGCGCGGCGCGCACCGGGGCGGATCGGGCGGCGCCCCGGACGTGGTCCAGATCGCAGGCGGGGTCGGGGTCGGTCAGGTTGAGCGTCGGCGGCAACGTCCCGCGGGCCACCGCAAGGGCGGTCACCGCCGCTTCCAACGCGCCTGCGGCGCCGAGGAGATGGCCGGTGGCGCTCTTGGTGGAGCTGACCGCGGGCGGGTGCGCGCCGAAGACGGCGTGCAGCGCGGCGGTCTCGGCCACGTCACCGAGCCTGGTGCCGGTGCCGTGGGCGTTCACGTAGTCGATGTCGTCCGGGGCCAGGCCCGCGTTGGCGAGTGCGGCGCGCATCGCGTCGGCGGCGCCGGTGCCGTCGGGGCGGGGCATGGTCGGGTGGTGGGCGTCGGTGGAGGCGCCCCAGCCGAGGACGTCCGCGTACCCGGCGGCACCGCGCGCCTCGGCGTGCTCGGCCCGCTCCAGGACCAGGACGGCGCTGCCCTCGCCCAGCACGAAGCCGTTGCGGCGGGCGTCGAAGGGCCGGCTGGCCTGCTCCGGTTCGTCCCAACCCTGCGCCAGCGCACGGGCGTTGGTGAAGGCGGCGGCGATGGTCGGGTGCAGCGAGGACTCGGTGCCGCCGCACACCACCACGTCGGCGTCGCCGGCCCGGATCAGCCGCAGCCCCTCGGCGATCGCCTGGGCGCCGGCCGCGCAGGCCGTCACCACGGCGGAGCTGTAGCCCCGGATGCCGTGCTTGATGGCGATCCGGGCGGCGGCCATGTTGGAGAGCATCCCGGGCAACAGGTACGGGCTGACGCCGGGCCGGCCGCGCTCCAGCCGGCGGTGCGACTGCTGCTCGAAGGTCTCCAGCCCACCGCCGCCGGTGGCCAGGACCACGGCGGTGCGGTGCGGGTCGGAGTCCCGGCCGACGGCCAGGCCGGCGTCGGCGAGCGCGTCGTCGGCGGCGGCCAGGGCGAGCAGCACGAAGCGGTCCACGCAGCGGGTCTCGGTGGGTGGCAGCACCTCCCGGCCGTCCACGGCGGGGGCGATCCCGGCGGCGGGCAGCCAGCCGTGCGCGGGGTGACCCTCGGGGACGGCCCGCAGGCCGGAGCGGCCGGCGACCAGCGCCTCGAACACCTCGGCGGGCTCGCGGCCGAGCGGGGAGACCAGGCCGATGCCTGTGACGACGGCACCGGGCCGCGGACCTGTCCTGTGTCGCTCGCTCATGCGCCCACCGCCGCGAGGTGGGTCTCCCGCAGCAGGACCTTGCGGACCTTGCCGGTCGGGCCGAGCGGGATGTCGTCGGGGGAGACCACCAGCACCTTGCGGACGGTCGCGGCGGCGGCCTCGTCCAGGGCGGCGACGACCGCCCCGGTGCGGTCCGCGGCCGGGTCGGCGTCCGCGGCGAGGAGCAGCAGCACGTCGGTGACGACGCGCTCGCCGTCCCGTACCGCGACCACCGTGCAGTCCAGGACGTCCGGGCAGGCGGCCAGCACCCGCTCCTCCGACATGGCGGTGAACAGCCGCTTGCCGTCGCCGAGTTCCACCGAGTCGACGGCCCGGTCCACGTGGTAGTAGTAGCCCTCCTCGTCCCGGTACATCAGGTCCCCGGTGAGGAAGCGGCCGCGCAGCCGGGTGCGGAAGGTGGTGGCCGAGTCGTTCCAGTAGCCGAGCGCCAAGGTGGGTGAGGCGGTGGCGAGTTCGCCGACTTCGCCGGGGCCGAGCGGTTCGCCGTCCGGGCCGACCACCTCGCAGTCGACGAAGGCGTGCGGGCGGCCGACGCAGCGGCCGTAGCGCTCGGTGCCGGGGCCGTGGGTGATGAAGAAGTGCGAGTGGCCCATCTCGGTGGAGCCGAGGCCGTCCACGAACTGCGAGCCGGGCTGCCGGGTCCGGCCGGCCCGGGTGACGGTCTCCCGGCTGCCGGTGGCGATCAGGCGGCGGATGTGCACCTCGTGGGCGCAGTCGCCGGTGTTCCACCAGAGTGCGACGGAGGTCAGGTCGCGGGCGGTGAGGTCGTGGCGGGCGAGGTCGGCCCAGGTGGCGGCGAAGCCGACCACCCCGGTGGGGCGCCACCGCTCGATCGCCTCCAGCACGCCGTCGCCGGACTGCCGGGAGAGCAGGGCGAGTTCGGTGTGCGAGCTGAGCGCGAGGTTGACGGCGATCAGGGTGGCGGCGTGCGGGGCGGGCAGCGCGCTGAGCATCCGGTCCTGGCCCTGCGGGCGGGGCAGCCGCAGCCGGTGGCGGATCGCGGCGTACAGGCTCGCGTGCGAGTGGACGACGGCCTTGGGCATTCCGGTGGTGCCGGAGGAGTGGGTGATCGCCACCGGGTCGCCGGACCAGTGCCGGTACGGCTCGGGGGCGGCGTCCGGGTCGCCGGTGCCGAGGGTGGCGATCTCCGGCAGCAGCGGCGCGCCGGGCTCGTGTCCGGCCAGGGCGGCCAGGTGGGCGGGGTCGGCGAGGACGCCCGCCGCGCCGAGGCGGGCGATGTAGCGGGCGGCGCGCTCGCCGTCCAGGTTGGGGTTGAGCAGTGCGGGGACGGCGCCGAGCCGGCCCAGGGCGAGGAAGGAGAGCACGTGGTCGGCGGCGTCGCTCGCGTAGACCACGACGGGGTCGCGCCGGGTGACGCCCAGTCCGTGCAGCGCGGCGGCGCGGGCCCGGACGGCGCGGTCCAGCTCGCGCAGGGTGAACGGCTGCCAGGCGGGGTGGTCGTCCACCGGGGTGTCGAAGCTGAGCAACGGAACGTCGAGGTCGAGCCCGAGCGCGATCCGGGCGGTCAGGACGTTGCCGGCGCCCACGTCGGGGTCGTCCGCGAGCTGGGTGCGGAGGCTGCGGATGGTCACGGGGGTGGATCCCTCCCTCGGGGCCGGTGGACGGCCCGGGCGGCTGATCGGGTGGCGGGGCGGCCGCGCGGTCGGCGGGTGCGGTCGGCGGGTGCGGGCGGCCGCTCGGCCGGCTCTGGCAGCGGGCGGCAGGTGGCGGATGTCGGGGCGAGGCGGGTTTCGGGCGGGGGCGCTGGTGTGCCGGGTGCGGCTTCGTCAGGCGCCGGGCCTCGATGGTTGTTACGGCCGGTGGTGGGCGGAGGGTTCAGCGGGGCCGGGGACCGTGTCCGGCCCGGCGAGCAGGACGGCGGCGGCCTGCTCCCCGTCGGGTGTCTGCTCGACGGCCACGGCCAGCACCAGGTCGGCGTCGCCGTCCTCCAGCAGCAGCGCGGCGAGTTCGAACGCCTCCGGCGGGACGCGGCCGGGTTCGGCCTCGGCCGGGCTGATCGCCGTGACGGGGCCGGTCAGGCCCCAGCGCGCGGCGATGTGTCCGAGGACGGCGTTGGGGTTGGACTGGAAGAACAGCAGCGGGCCGGTCCGCTGTCCGGGTTCGGCGCTGCGCTCGATGGCCCGCGCGGTGTCGAGGTCGCCGCTCGCGCTGGCGAGCAGCAGGGCGGTGCGCCCGGGGGCGGGCGGCTCGCCGTGGTGGGCGCGCAGGCAGCGCTCGGCGGTGTCGGCGACCAGCGGGTTGAAGCCGGAGGCGGCGAAGCCGGGCAGCGGTGGCGGGGGCCCGTCCAGGCCGGGCGCGGGGCGGCGGGCCTCGGCGAGGATCCGCAGTCCGTGGGTGTGGTCGGCAGGGGTTGTCATGGCGGTGGCTGTCATCCCGGGGCCAGCAGCAGCGCGGTGTTGGCGCCGCCGAAGGCGGAGTTGAGGCTGAGGGCGTACGGGGGGCGGGCGGCCCGCGGGCCGTCCAGGACGAGGTCGAGCGCGAGGTGCGGGTCCGGGCCGAGCCAGCCGGCGTTGACCGGAAGCAGACCGGTGTCCAACGCGCCGATGGTGACGGCGAGTTCGAGCAGCGCCGAGGCCTCCAGGGCGTGCCCGTGCACGGACTTGCCGGAACTGACCGGCAGCCGGTCGGTGTGCGGGCCGAACACCCGCCGCAGTGCGTGGGCCTCGGCCCGGTCGGCGAGCGCGGAGCCGGTGCCGTTGGCGTTGACGTAGCCGACCTCGGCCGGGTCGATCCCCGCGCGGGTGAGCGCGGCACCGATCGCCCGGACGGCCCCGCCGCCCTCCGGGTCCGGGCGGCAGACGTGGTGGGCGTCCCCGGCCCGGCCCCAGCCGGCCAGCCGGGCCAGGGCGGGCGCACCGCGCCGCTCGGCGGCCGGGGCGGATTCGACCAGGACGGCGGCGGCCGCGTCGGCGAGCAGGGTGCCGGTGCGGCCGGCGCTGAACGGGCGCGCCTCGCCGTCCCGGGCCAGCGCCCGTCCGGCGTCGAAGACCGCGAAGACGCCCGGTTCGACCAGGTGCCCGGCCGCGACCAGGACCCGCTCGTGCCGTCCGGCGGCCACCAGGGCGCCCGCGTCGGCGACGGCGGTCGCGGCGGCCACGCAGGCGTTGGTGTACACCCGGGTGACGCCCGGCGCGCCCCAGGCGGAACGGACCCCGGCGGCCACCGCGGCGGCGGTCGCGCGGGTGCGCTCGTCGCTGTGCAGCGCGAGCAGCACCGGCAGTCCCGCACCCTCGGCGGCGGTCAGACCGGCCTGTCGGCAGGCCTGGCCGATCGCGTCGAGTACGGCCCTGGCCAGCGGAAAGGTGCAGGCCAGCGGCACGGTGTCGGGGAACAGCGCGGCCCGGGTGGTGCGGCGGGCGCTCACGTCGAAGCGGGTGACCGGGCCGAACAGGGCCTTGCCGTGGGTGGCGGCCTCGGTCAGCGCGGCGAGCCCCCGCCCGGCGGCGCTGAGCACCCCGACACCGGTGACCACCGGGTGGCCGGCTGCCCGGCCCGGCGGTCCGGAGCCCGTACCGGCGGGGATCACGGCCGCGCGCCCGCGTGGTCGGCGAGAACGGCCTCGCGCAGCAGTTCGGTGGCGTCGTCGACGGTGCGCACCGCGCCGAAGCGGTCGTCGTCCAGGTCCAGCTGGAGCCCGTACCGCTGCTCGAACTCGGCGACGAGCCAGGTGAGTTCGAGCGAGCCGAGGTCCTCGGGGACGGCGTCGACGGCGCGCTGCCCGAACGCCGCCAGCATGGTCAGGACCTCGGCCCGGTCCGGCAGGGCGGCAGGGCGCGGGGAGGCGGTCACGCGGCGCTGCCGGAGGTGGTGGCGAGGGCGTCGATCCGGCGGGCGACGTCGGCGGTGAACTCGTCCAGCGTCATCAACGCGGTGGTCTCCATCTCGTCCAGGTCGAACTTGATCCCGAACTCGTCCTCGACCTGGACCGAGAGGTCGGCGAGCGCGAGCGATTCGAGGTCCAGTCCGGCCGGGCCGAGGTCGGTGTCCCCGGTGACCTCGGAGACGTCGTACTGCATCTCGGCGAGTGCCGCCAGGACGAAGGCGCGGATGCGGTCCTGCATGGTGGTGGGCTCCTTGTCGGGGTGGTGGTGCGAAGGGATCGAGGTGCGGCCGGGTGCGTACCGCGGGGTGGTGGAACGCGGTCAGTCGTCGGCCGGTCAGTCGTCGGCCGGTCAGTCGTCGGCCGGTCGGGTGGCGGCCGGTCGGGCGGCGGTCGCGGTCTCGCGCAGGGCGGCCGGGTCGCGCAGCAGCTTTCCGGTGGCGGTGCGGGGGAGCCGGTCCAGTCGGGCGAGCCGGCGCGGCCGCTTGAAGGCGGCCAGGCGGCGGGCCAGCCCGTCCTGGACGGTGGCGAGGTCGGTGTCCGGTTCGGTGGCCAGGTAGGCCTCGATCGCGCCGCCGTCGAAGACCACCACGACCTCGCGGACCCCGGGCAGCGCGGTGAGCGTCTGCTCGACCTCGGTGAGGTCGACCTTCAGGCCGCCGATCGAGACCTGGGAGTCCAGTCGGCCGAGCACGGCGACCAGGCCGTCGGCGGTCAGTTCGGCGGCGTCCCGGGTGTGCAGCCAGCCGTCCGACCAGCGGGTCGGATCGTCCAGCCCGGGGTACGGGGAGGATGCCGCGCCGATCTGCAACTCTCCCTTCACCAGGCGGAGTTCCATGCCGTGCACGGGCTGCTTCGCGGGGTGGAGCGTGCCGGAGAGGTCGGTGGCGATCACCCCGGTCTCGGTCATGCCGTACATGGTGCCGAGCGGGACGCCGTAGCGTTCGGTGAACAGCGCGGGCAGTCCCGGGCGGACGAGTTCGCCCGCCACGACCATCCGCCGCAGCCGGGGCAGTGGCGGGGGAGCGACCGTCCCCGCCAGCAGCTCGGCGTGGAAGGGCACGCCGATCACGGTGGTCGGCCGGTCGCTCGCGGAGACCTCGGCGAGGATGCCCGCCGCCGTCATCCGCTCCGGCACGGTGAGCGCGGCCCGCGCGTGCAGGCTGTTGAGCAGCCCGCCGACCAGGCCGAGCACGTGCACCACCGAGGAGAGCAGGACGACCCGCTCGCCCTCGCCGGGGAACTCCACCAGCCTGCGGTAGCAGTCGAGTTCGCGCAGCAGGTCGGCCGCGGTGCGGGCGATGACCTTGGCCGGACCGGTGGATCCGGAGCTGAGCTGGATCAACGCGTGCCCGGTGCGGGCCGGGAGCCCCTCCGCCAACGACACGGCCACCGGCTCGACTTCGGAGAAGCCGCGCAGGGCCGCCGCGGAGCGATGGGCGGAGCCTACCAGCACCTGCGGGGCCAGCCGCGCCACCGCCGCGTCGACCTCGTGGTCGGTCAACCGGTGGTCGAGCAGGGCGACCTGGGCGCCGAGACGCCAGCACGCCAGCAGCACCGCGACGAACGCCACCGAGGGCGGCAGCCGCAGCGCCGCCGTCCCGCCGGGGCCGAGCCCGGCGGCTGCCAGTCGGCCGGACTGCTCCGCGACCAGGGTGCGCAGGGCGTCCCGGTCGAGCGGTGCGCCGAGGTGCAGGCACTCCTCGCCGCCGGGGCCGGCCAGCAGCAACCGGTCGACCCAGGAGTCCGGGGTGTCGGAGTGCGGCGGGAAGGCAGCCGGAAGTAGGGAGGGGGAAAAGCCGGTCAACGCGGCTCCACACAAGTGAGGGGATTTGACATGAACGCCGTTAACAAGTCCAAACGGCCGATTCCGTGGCCAGACCATGGCACAGACGTTTGGTCAAATCAAGGTCTATACCAATGTGGTCGTTGCTCCTACGCTGCCGAAGCAGGACCGGCCCGCGTGTGGCCGTCCTGGAACGAGGAATGCCCGTGGGACTTCTCACGCTGGCCGGGATCGAGCGCGCGGCGCGCGCCCAACTCCCACCGGAAATCTGGGATTTCATCGAAGGCGGCAGCGGCGCCGAACGCACCCTGACGGCCAATCGGGAGATGTTCGGACGCCATGCGCTGCGCCCGCGCACCCTGGTCGACGTCTCCGCCTGCGACCCCGCACTGACCCTGCTGGGCGCGCCGCTGCGCATCCCGCTGGGGATCGCCCCGATGGCCTACCACCGGCTGGTCGACCCGGAGGGCGAGACCGCCACCGCGCGCGCCGCCGGCCGGGCCGGCGCCCTGCTGGTCGCCGGGATGTTCGCCAGCCGGACCCTGGAGGAGATCGCCGAGGCCGCCACCGGACCGCTCTGGCTCCAGCTGTACTGGCTGCGCGAACGCGCCGTCCTCGCCGCCCTGGTGGAACGCGCCGAGGCGGCCGGCTACCGCGCGCTGGTGCTGACCGTGGACGCCCCCAGGATCGGCCGCCGGCTGCGCGACCTGCGCAACGGCTTCGCCGTCCCGCCCGCCGTCCGCGCGGTCAACCTGGAACAGTCCCTGATGTCCGCCAGCCACCGTGCCGCCGAGGGCAGTTCGGGCATCGCCGAGCACGCCCGCGAGCAGTTCGACCCCACCCTGAGCTGGGCCGATCTGGCCTGGCTGCGCGAACGCACCCGGCTGCCGCTGGTCCTCAAGGGCATCCTCACCGCCGAGGACGCCCGGCTGGCCGTCGAGCACGGAGTCGACGCCCTCCTGGTCTCCAACCACGGTGGCCGCCAACTCGACGGGGCGATACCGGCCTTGGCGGCACTCCCGGAAGTGGTCGAGGCCGTTCCCGCCGAACTGCCGGTGCTGTTCGACGGCGGCGTGCGCGGCGGCACCGACATCGCGATCGCCCTCGCCCTCGGCGCCCGCGCCGTCCTGATCGGCCGCCCGGCGCTCTGGGGCCTGGCCGCCGACGGCGAGGCCGGGGTGCACCGGGTGCTCGACCTGCTGCGCGAGGAACTGGAGCACACCATGGCCCTGTTGGGTCGCCCCCGGATCGCCGACCTGGACCGCACGGTCCTCGCGCCCTGGCCCTGCCCGGCCGGCTGACACCGCACCCGCGGCCGTTCTACTGCGCCGTAGCCGCTCGGCCGTCGAACCGCGCCGTGCCCGCGCGGCCGTTGAACCGCGCCGCACCCGAACCGCGTTCTCCCATCAGGAGGTCCGACACATGACCGAGCAGAGCGAGCGATTCCCGGGCTGGGACTGGGACGACCCGGACGGGCTGGCCCCCCGGCTGGACGCCTTCAGCGAACAGGTCGCCACCTGCGAGAAGCTCGAAGCGCACCCCGGCGGCCTACCGCGCGACCACGCGGGCCTAAGCGAACTCGGCATCACCGGAATCGAGTTCGCCGCCTTCCGGACCGCCCACCCGGAGGGTCTCGGCACCGACCTCGCCACCCTGCGCAGCCCCGACACCGCCGCCGAGCCCGGCACCCTCTACCGGGTCGACGGCGACCGCTGGTTCACCCGGCTCGACATCGCCCAACCGCTGCCCTTCGCCGACGCCAGCGTCGACTGGGTGTACGCCGAGCACCTGATCGAGCACGTCACCATGCCCGTCGCCATCGGCTGGCTGCGCGAGGCCCGCCGGGTGCTGCGCCCCGGCGGCGTCCTGCGCCTGACCACCCCCGACCTCGCCCGGTACCTGGTCGGCTACGCCACCGGCGACGGCTTCCTCGCCAAGCACCGGCGCCGGCTGACCACCCTCGGCTTCGGCCCGCCGATGCCCGCCCGCCCGGCCTTCCTGGTGAACCAGATCTTCCGGTACTTCGGGCACCAGTGGATCTACGATCTGGACGAACTGCGGCATGTCCTCACCCAGGCCGGCTTCGACCCCGGGAGGATTCGTCCGTGCGCCTACCGGCAGGGCACCCGGCCGGACGTCGCCGACCTCGACACGGCCTTCCGCACCGACGAGACCGTCTACGTCGAGGCAGACCGCTGAGCCCTCCGCACCGAACGGATCCGCCCATGCCCCTGCACCCCCAGGCCGAGGCGCTGCGCGCCCGCCGTGCCGACGGCGGTACCCCGCCGCTCTACACCCTCACCCTCGCCGAGGCCCGTGCCGCCGACCTCGCGGACATCCGCGCGGCCGCCGGCACGCCCGAGCCGGTCGCCGCCGTCGAGGAGCACCGCATCCCCGGCCCCGGCGGCGACCTCGCACTGCGGCTCTACCGCCCCGAGCCACCCGGCCGCCGACTGCCCGCCCTGCTCTACCTGTTCGGCGGCGGCTGGACGCTCGGCTCGCCCGACACCAGCGACGCGATCTGCCGCCGGCTCACCAACGCCGTCGGCTGCGTCACCGCCTCCGTCGGCTACCGGCTCGCCCCCGAACACCCCTTCCCCGCGGCGCTGCACGACTGCCGCGCCGCACTGCTGCAACTCGTCCTACAGGCAGAGGAGTTCGGCATCGATCCGGACCGGCTCGCGGTGGCCGGTGACAGCGCCGGCGGCAACCTCGCCGCCGCGCTCACCCTGCTGCTGCGCGCCGACGGCGGCCCCGCCCTGCGCCACCAGCTGCTGGTCTACCCCAACACCGACCACGGCGCCGACACCCCCTCGCTGCGTGCCCACGACGACCCGGCGCTGTTCAACCGCCGCTCGGTGGCCTGGTACTGGGGCCACTACCTGGCCGACGAGGGCGACGGCGCCAGCCCGTACGCCTCCCCGCTGCGCGCCGTCACCCTGGCCGGTCTGCCGCCCGCAACCGTCCTGACGGCCGAGTACGACCCGCTGCGGGACGAGGGCGAGCAGTACGCCGAGGCACTGCGCGCCGCCGGGGTCCCGGTGGAGCTGCGCCGCTACCAGGGCATGCCGCACGGCTTCTTCGCCATGACCGGCACCCTGGACGCCGCCGCCGAGGCCCAGGCCTTCGCGGCCGGGTGTCTGCGTGAGGCGCTGCGGTGAACCCCCGCTCGGCCGACCCGCACGCCTCCCCGGCCGGTCCGGGCCCGGACGCGATGACCGCCCGCGACGAGGCCACCACCCGCTTGCCGGGGACGTGCCGAACCCGGCGGCCCACGTGACGGGCCACGTGACGGCCTGAGGCCACGCGAAAGGCCCCGGCAGGCCACGGGGCGGTGCGGAACGCCAGAGGGGCCCGGCTCACCGAGAGCCGGGCCCCTCCGTCGAATGGCGGTCAGCGGGTGTCGGTCAGCGCACCCGGGTGGAGAACAGCCGGGCCGACCAGTACACCGCCAGGACGGTCATCACGACGACCACCAGCAGCCCCTGCCAGACCACGCTGTCCCCGGCGTGCCCGGAGAACAGCGCGCGCATGCCCTCCACCGCCCAGTAGAAGGGGTTCCACCGGGCCGCCTGCTGCAGCCACCCGGGCGCCAGGGTGAGCGGCAGCAGCACGCCCGACAGCAGCGCGATCGGCTGCGCGATGGTGTTGACCACCGGCGACATCGCCGCGTCGGTCGGCACCATCAGCGCGATGCCGAAGGAGATCGCCGAGGTCATCAGCGCCAGCAGGCCCAGCAGCAGGTAGGCGAGCAGCAGGTTCAGCGGGTTCACCCGCAGCCCGAACGGCAGCGCGATCAGGGTGATCAGGACGGCCTGCACCAGCAGCGCCACCATCTCCCGCAGTGCCCGCCCGAGTAGCAGCGCCAGCCGGCTCACCGGGGTCACCCGGGAGCGCTCGATGACGCCGGCCCTGAGCTCGCCGAGCAGGCTGAAGCCGGTGAACAGCCCGCCGAAGATGCACAGCACCGCCAACAGGCCCGGCACGTACACCTGGTAGGCGTCGGCGTAGCTGTTGGCGCCCTCCGGGGCGAGCACCTTCTTCAGCAGCGGGGCGAACAGCAGGAGGTAGAACACGGGCTGGATGATGCCGACGGCGATCCAGACCGGGGTGCGGATCATGAGCAGGAGCTGGCGCTGGAAGACCAGCCAGGTGTCGCGGGCGAGCTTCACGGTCTCCCCAGGGGTTGTGCGGGTCCGGGTGGAACGGGGTCAGGGCTGCCGCAGCGAGCGGCCGGTGCGGGCCAGGAACACGTCGTCCAGGCTGGGCCGTTGGAGCTGTACGGTGCCGGGTGTCACGCCCGCCGCGTCCAGGGCGCGCAGCAGTTGCGGGATGGCGGCGGCGCCGTCCTCCAGGTAGAGCCGCAGTCCCTCGTCGCCGTTCTGCTCCAGCCGGTGGAGGTACGGTTGCGGGCGCAGCACCGCGGCCGCCCGCTCGAAGGCCGCCTCCGCGGACCCCGCGGCGTCCAGCCCGACCAGGACGACGTCGCCGGAGATCTCGCGCTTGAGCGCCTCGGGGGTGCCCTCGGCCACCACCAGGCCGTGGTCGACGATGGCGACCCGGTCGCAGAGCGCGTCGGCCTCGTCCAGGTAGTGGGTGGTGACGACCACCGTCATGCCCTCGGTGCGCAGCCGGCGGATCTCCTCCCAGACGTGCGCCCGGCTGGCCGGATCCAGCCCGACCGTGGGCTCGTCCAGGAACAGCACCCGGGGCTGGTGGATCACTCCGAGCGCGATGTCCACCCGGCGGCGCTGGCCGCCGGAGTAGGTGCCGCACGGGCGGTCGCCGAACTCGGTCAGGTCGAAGGCCTTGAGCGCGTCCGCGGCGGCCTGGACGGCCGGCGCCTTGGCCGCGCCGTACATCCGGGCCTGGAGCACCAGTTCCTCGCGGCCGCTGACGTGGTCGGTGGTTCCGCCGCCCTGGGCGACGTAGCCGATCCGGCGGCGGACCCCGGCGGGGTCGGTGAACAGGTCGGCTCCGGCGATGACGGCCTGGCCGCCGTCCGGGCGGATGAGGGTGGCCAGCATGCGCAGGGTGGTGGTCTTCCCAGCGCCGTTGGGGCCGAGGAATCCGTAGATCTCGCCGGCGGAGACCGACAGGTCGATGCCGCGGACGGCGTCGACGGTGGGGTTCTCACCGCTGCGGCGGGAGGTCTTCTTGCGGTAGGACTTGCGCAGTCCCGCGGTCTCGATCAACCGGAACTCCCGTGAGGGGATGGGCTGCCACGGCACCTGGAAAGGCGGGGCCCGGCACCTTCGGAGGGCGGTGCCGCTGCGACACCCTAGGGCGAACCCCGCCCCGGAAACAATGGCCTAGACCAATGGACGTGTGCTCCGTCGGTCTGCTAAGGGGAGGGGGCCGGTGGACCGGCGCGGGGCGAGGCGGGCCCTGGACGCCGCTCAGCCGAGCGCCTCCAACCGGTCCGCCGCGGCCGCCGCGCCGCCCCCGGCCAGCAGTTGGCTCCCGACCCTCACCGCCCGCTCCCGGAGCTCCGTCGAGTCGAGGACGGTCAGCAGCGCGTCCGCCAGCCGCGCCGGAGTGACGCGCGCGAACGGCACCCGCAGCCCGGCGCCCGCCGCCGTCACCTGGCCGGCCACGACCGGCTGGTCGTGCCGGATCGGTGCGGTGACCAGTGGCAGGCCGTGCGCCAGCGCCTCGCCCACGGTGTTCATCCCGCCGTGGCAGAGCACCGCGTCCAGCTCGCCGCGCGCCATCAGCTCCAGCACCGGTGCCCGGTCCACCGCCACGGCCCGGGAGGGGAGTTCGGGCAGCAGCTCGCGCGGCGCGGCGAACACCGGCTGCACCTCGTCACCGCACAGCTCCAGCGCCCGGACGGACCGGGCGAGGAAGTCCGCGCCCAGCTCGCCGGCCAGCGTGCCCATGGTGACCAGCACCCGCCGCCGGCCGGGCAGCAGCCGCTCCCACGGGAAGTCCGGATCGTGCGGCCGCGCCGAGAGCACCGGTCCGACCAGTGCGTGCTCCGGTGGCGGGGTCGAGCCGGTGAGCGCCGGACCGGTGGTCGCCAGCACCAGGGCGGGGGAGGAGCGTGGGTCCAGGTACTCCTCCGCGGGCAGCCCGGCGCGCTCCCACAGCCCCCGCAGCAGCCCGGTCATCCAGCCCTCGACCTGCGGCAACGCCCGGTAAGGGCGCCCCAGTTCCATCGCCCCGGGTGCGAAGGAGGCCCACGGCAGGCCGTGCCGGTGCGCGATCAGCGCGCCCGCCGGGGTGTGCTGGTCGACCAGCAGCACGTCCGGACGCCACTCCCGCACCACCGCGTCCAGCGGCTTCAGGGTGAACCGCGCGTACGGGACGATGAATCCCTCCCAGAGCGAGCGCAGCGCGGCCAGCCCGTGTCCGCCCTGGGCCCGGAAGGCCCGGGTGCCGGTGCCGAACACCGGGGTCTGCGGGCCGATCAGTGGGCGCAGCACCGATTCGGTGCTGGTCCAGGCGACTTGGTGGCCGCGTGCGGCCAGCTCGGCGGCGATGCCCGCGGCCGGATTGACGTGGCCGGTCAACGGTGGCATCACCAGCAGGAACCGGGTCATCGCCGGCCCTCCTCGGGGAGCAGCCGCTGCACGTCGGCGACGGTCAGGGCCTCCAAGGCGGCCAGGTTCAGCCCGGCGCGCAGCGCGGCCAGGTCGGCCTCCGGGCCGAAGCGCTCGCGCAGCCGCTCCGCCAGTTCGGCGAGTTCGTCCTCGTCGAGCAGCAGGTCGCCGTCCAGTCGGGCGTGCGGGGTGACGTGGCGCGCCCAGCCGGGCGGCGCGCCGGCCACCTCGACCAGCAGGGCCACCAGCTCCGGGTTCAACGGGGCTCCGGGGAAAGGCGGTTCAGTGTTCGGCATGAGAGATCTCCCACCTGCTCGACGGCATGGGGGTGAACGCGGCCGCACCGGAGGGAAGTTGACCGGATTCCGGGGGACGGCGGCGACGGAGGGGGCCCGAGATCACTTGTGCGACCCGGCGGGCGTGGGAATACTAGCCCGCGTGACCGCACTGGAGGCAGTGGCCGTTCACCTCCCCCCGCACGCCGTTCCCATCGAGGCGGTGGGCGAGCGCATCGGCCTGACCCCACGTCAACTCCGTCTCTTCCGCCGCTTCCACGGCCTGGACCAGCTGCGTCTGGACCCGGCCGGGACGCTGCCCGACCTGCTCGAAGCCGCCCTGGACAACCTGCCGGAGCTGCGCGGACGCGAACACGACATCCGCTTCGTGATCCACGCCCGCAGCATGCCGGTGGCGGTGCCCCACCCGCTCAACCCGCTGCACGACCTGCTCGACGCCCGTGGACTCGCGCACGCCAACGCCTTCACGGTGACCCACCACGCCTGCGCGGTGGGCCTGCTGGCCATCGACCTGGCCGGCCGGCTGCTCGCGGCCGAACCCGACCCCGCGGCGCTCGCGTTGGTGCTGACCGGTGAGAAGACCTTCACCAAGGACGCCCAGGTGGTGCCCGAGACCGGCATCTTCGCCGAGGGCGCGGCCGCCTGCCTGGTCAGCGCCGGAGGCGAGCGCCACCGGATGCTCTCCTTCGTGGTGCGCCAGCGCCCGGAGTTCGACGGCCGGCTGGCCGAGGACCCGGACCTGCTCGCCCGCTACCAGCGCGAGTACCCGAACGTGATGGTGGAGGCGATCGAGGCCGCCCTGGGCCAGGCCGGTCTGGACCTCTGTGACCTGGCAGCGATCCTGCCGCACAACGTCAACCAGGCCTCCTGGCGGATGATCGCGCGCCGGATCGGCTATCCGGTCGAGAAAGTCGTGCTGGACAACGTGCGGTCGGTCGGGCACAGTTTCGCCTCGGACGGCCTCATCAATCTCCACACCGCCACCACGCGGGGGCTGCTCCGCCGCGGCGACCACTACCTGATCGCCGCCGCCGGTGTCGGAGCCACCTTCTCCGCGATGGCGATGCGGTACTGACGGCCCGCCGACTCCGCGGTGGCCGCCGTCCGCACGGCGACGCCGGATTGCCGCGCCACCTCACGTCACACCACCACACCAGCCCAGAGCCCCGGGGCACCTGCAAGCCCCGGAGCGCACATCCCACGTACGACGGGACGGGACACCCATGTCAGAAGCCGCGGTCCAGACCACCGACCCCGAACTGCGCGAGCGCATCCTGCACGGCATCGGCGAGCTCCTGCCGCGCGTCCTCAAGCGCGAACTGCCCGAGATCCCGCAGGACGCCTGTCTCTTCGACGATCTCGGCCTCACCTCGGCCGGCACCATCGAGCTGATCCTGGAGCTGGAGGAGTCGCTCGACATCCAGGTGGACGTCGAGCAGATCACCGAGGACGACCTGCGGTCGGTCACCAGGCTGGCCGACTACGTCGCCGGGCACGTCATCCCCGAGGACTGACCGGATGGCCCCCGGCTCCACCGGCCTGCGGATCACCCGGGCGCTGGCCCGCCGGTTCGACGGCCGCTCGGAGACCTCGCTCGACCCGGACCTGCGGGTCTTCGTCTCCGACCTCGTCCGCCCCTACGGCCTGCCGCTGCGCGAGGACCTGTTGGGCACGGGCGTCGGCCACTCCTACGAGGAGCTGGCCGCCGGAGTGCTGCGCGAGGCGCTCGCCGAGGACGAACCCGCCGACCTGCTGATCCTGGCCTTCGACACCCCGGACGTCCGGCCCGGCGCGCCGTCCTCGCTGGCGCTCAGCCGGTCCGTCCCCGGCAGCCCGCTCGCCTTCGCGGTCTGCGACCAGGGCGGCGCGGCGGCCTTCACCGCACTGCGGCTGGCCGCCGGTCACCAGCGCACCGGCGCCTGCCGCCGGGCCGTGGTGGTGCTCGCCGAACAGACCGCACTGCACTACGAACCACCAGGACCGGTGCCCTTGCCGGACCGGCACGCGGTGGTGGTGCTGGTCTGCGAGGAGGCCCCGGGGGAGGGCCTGGCCGTCCGGCAGACCCGGGGCGCGGTCTCCCCGGCGGAGACGGCCCGGGCCGAGGCCGACGGGCTCGGGCCCGAGGCGGCGCTGCTGCTCGGCCCGGGCTTCGATGCGGAGGAACCCCCACCGGCCCAGCCGTTCACCGGGCTCTGGGCGGAGCTGGCCGAACACCTCCCGCGGTGGCGGGCGGACGGGCGGCCCGCGCTGCTGGCCGGGTACGACCGGCGGCTCGGCGTGCTGAGCACGCTCGCCCTGCCGTGACGGCGATCGACCTCTGGCTGATCGACACGCGTCAACCAGCAGATTCCATAGCCGAGTTGTGGCGGTTGCTCGACCCGGACGAGCGGGCCCGGGCGTCCCGGGCGGACCCCGGGCTGCGCGAGCGCTTCACCGTGGTGCGCGGCGCCGTCCGGCAGCTGGTCGCCGCCCGGCTCGGCGTCCACCCGACCGAACCGGTCTGGCGCTACGGGCCGAACGGCAAGCCCGAGCCGGCGGGGGCCGGCGGGCTGCGGGTCAGCTGGTCGGCCTCGGGCGAGGTCGCGGTGCTGGCCCTCGCCGAGGGGCGGGCGGTCGGCGTCGACGTCGAGCGGCTCCACGAGCCGCGGACGGCCGAGCGGATGGCCGCCCGCTGGTTCCCGTTCGAGGAGGCGCGGTTCGTCGCCGAGCCGGTCGATCCGGCCGAGCGGGCGGCGCGGTTCACCATGCTCTGGTGTCGCCGCGAGGCCTGCGTCAAGGCGTACGGCGGGCGGCTCGCGCAGTCCTTCGGCGTGCCCGTCGCCGGTTCGTCACCGGTGTTGGTGGCCGATCCGGGCGGGCTCGGTGCCGGCCCGTCCCGACTCTGCGACGTTCCCGTCGCGGGGCCGTTCCGAGCGGCCGTCGCGGTCCTCGGAGAATCGTCGATTCATGTCAACGTCCGTGAATGGAATCGGACTTGATGGGAAGGCCGATCCGGCGTGGTTTGGTCCGGACCAGTCTGCGAGGGCGCTGGTAGCGTCCCGATCACCCCCCCCGCCGAGTCCTCCCCGGGCCCTCCCCGGCCCTCCCCGGCAAGCCGAAAGGCGCGTACGACGTGACACCGCACGACGCTCCACCCCTCGATCCGACGTCACTCGGCGGGACATCGCGCGGCACGAATCCGACCACCAGGCGGGTCGCCGTCCGCTACGCCGCCGAGAGCGGCGGCTCCGGACCGCTCACCCGCGGCCAGGACAACATGATCCGCTGCATCCGGGCCGGCGCTCCCGAGACGATCAACAAGGAGTCCGTCTGGCCGGTGCCCGACGGCACCTCGGTCCCCTCCGGGCTGGTCGCCCTGCGCCTGCTGGTCGAGCGGCACGAGTCCTTGCGGACCTCCTTTCCCGCGGGCCCCGGCCCGGACGGTTTCCCGGAGCGCCAGGTGGTGCACCGGGACGGCCGCTTCACCGTCTCCGTGGTCGAGGCCGGCCGTCGCTCCGATGCCGAACTGGACTCCATGGCACAGGAGTTGGGGTGGGCGGATGTCGCCGTCCCGGTGGACCTCGCCGTGCCGCCGAGGCTCCGGTTCACCCTGATCGCCGCAGGCGAGCGGCTGCTTCGGCTGGTCGCCGTGGTCTGCCACGCGGGCGCCGACGGCGCCGCCACCGCGGTGCTGATCCAGGACTGGTACGCCCTCGCCGCCGGGAAGGAACTGCCGCCGGTCACCGCGCCGACCCCGCTGCGGATCGCCGTGGCGGAGCAGAGCGTCCAGGGCCGCCGCAGGTCCGCGGCCGCGCTTCGGCACTGGGCCCGGATCCTGACCGCCGGCCCGGTGGGCGTCTTCTCCGACGCGCGGATCAGCGGCCCGCCCCGCGACCACAGCGCCCTGCTGGTCCGCTCGCGCACCGCCGCCGACGATCTCGCCGCGGTCTGCCGGCGCACCGGCGCCAGCCCCTCGGTCGTGCTGCTCGCCGCCTTCGCCGCGCTGGTCGCCCACCGCGCCGGCCGGTCCGAGCTGGTGCTCTCCGCGCTCTCCGCCAACCGCCAGCGCGCCGCCCTGATCGACCATGTCGGCACCCTCGCCCAGGACGCCCTGATCCTGCTCGACACCGGTGCGGCCGACCTCGACCAGCTGATCGGCCGCACCAAGTCCGCCTCGCTGAGCGCCTACTGGCACAGCACCCTGGACGCCGAGAAGGTCTGGCAGCTGGTGGACGACGCGGCCCATCAGCGTGGCGCCCGGTTCGGCCGCCAGGTGGTCGTCAACGACCTGAGTCTCACCATCCCGGCCGCCGTCGCCGACGCCCAGCCGCCCCCGGCCACCGACCCCGAACTCACCGTGCTGCCCGCCCCGCCGCTGCCCGTCCGGCTGATGCTCACCATCCTGCGGATCAGCGGCAGCCTGGACTTCGCCCTGATCGCCTGCCCCCAGGTGCTCGACCCCGAGGAGGCCGAGGGCTTCGCCCGGGCGCTGCCCGCCGTGCTCGCGGCGGCCGCCGAAGGCCCGGTGCTGCTGGCCGATCTGCCCGCGGCGCTCGGCCCGCCGGGGGCCGACCGGGTCGGTGAATGGAGGCTGATCGACGGCTCCTGGATCGATCTCGCGGCCGTCCGCGAGCTCCTTCGCGCCGCGCTCGGGGAGCACCGGCTCTCGGAGAGCGAGGGAAGGCTGGTGGCCGAGGTGGCCGCCGTCGACCCCGCGTTCGGCCCCGCCGAGGCCCACCGCGCCGTGGTCGCCGAGCTGGCCGGCCGCGACACCGCGATGGCGCCGCACCTGTACGTCGTCCGGCGCACCACCCCGGCGGGGGAGCGGACCGAAACCGGCAGCGGGCGCGACCCGGCCGTCCTCGCCCGGCTGTCGGCGCTCATCCGACAGGGTTCATCCGACCGTGCTCGCCTGGAGGACGCTCACCTGGAGGGCGCACATCTGGAGGGCGCTCACCTGACGGGATGATCACCTGAAGGGATGATCACGGCAGCCCGCGGGGCACTCACCCCCACGGGGCGCCGTGGTCGTCCACCGCCTCCCACGGAAGGTCGTCCCAGGTGCAGGCGGAGGTCGCCCCCGAGGTGAGCCCCCACGGGCTCGGCACCTCCTCCACGTCGCCGTCCTGCACCGGCAGCCGGTCGATCACCGCGACCAGCGCCGGCGGCAGCTGCGGGGCGAGCCCCCGGTGCACCCGGGAGAGGATGTCCCGCCGTACGTCGTCCGGCAGCAGCGGCCGGTTCATCCGCAACGCCCTCGGCCCGGGCGGGCGTTCGACCGTCGTGAGCTGGTCCGACCAGGCCCGCCAGTAGTCGGCGTCGTCCGTCTCGCCGAGCATCAGGTGGTGCAGGTGCAGGCAGTACGCGGCCGTTCCGCTGCCCGAGCCCGCCGCGAAGCGCCACCAGAACTCGGCACCCTCCTCCTTGCCGGTGGCGTACAGCAGCGCGCCGAACACCTCGGCCCCCTCCGGCTCGATGCGGCGCGCGTTCACCAGCAGGTCGAGTCCGCGCGAGGCGTCCGGCGCGCCCAGCACCAGGGCCACCACCAGGCCGAGTTCGAAGGCCGCCTGCTCGTGCTCGGACGGCAGGTGGGTGGGCGCGGCGGTGAGCCGGGCCCGGCGCAGCGCCGCGATCCGTTCCGCATGGGCGCGTTCGGCCCGGGGAACGGGGAACACCGTGCGCCCACCGTCTGCCGATTCCGCCGCGGGCGGGGCGCCGTCGTCCGGTCGGGCTGTCACAGTTCGCCCTCGTCGTCGGGGAGTTCGCCCACCCCGAGTCGGCGGGCCAGCCGGTCCCGGGCGTGCCGGAGGTTGGAGTGCACCGTCGCCGCCGGCCGCCCCAGGTACGCCGCGATCACTTTGACGTGCAGGCCGAGCAGGTAGCGCAGGATCACCACATCCCGCTGCCGGTCCGGCAGTTCGAGGATCGCCGCGTACAGCCGCACCTCGTCGGCCTCGCTGTGCAGCAGTCCCTTCGCCACCTGCTTGAAGGCCCCGATCACCGCCGCGAAGGTGACCGCCTCGACCTCCACCGGCTGCTCGGCGGCGACCCAGTCCGAGACGTGCCGGTTGGCCAACCGCCAGGCGTACGCGGCCGGTTCCTCGAACCGCAGGACCTGCGGCCAGCAGCGGGCCAGATCGGACTTCACCGCCCCGACCACCAGCGTCGCGTCGGCTTGGTTGCCTATCCGGGTCAACGCGAGGGCGTGCCAGGCGGGTTCGTGCGTCTCGCAGAAGGCGGCGTAGGCGACGCCGAGGCGGAGTTCGGGGTCGGACCGGGGGGTACGGGCGGAGCAGGCCGCCGGCTCCGCCTCCGCTCCGCGGATGTGCGCCACGGCCGTTCCGCCCCGGAACCTGCGCGCCGGGGCACCCCTGTCGATCGTCATCGAGCCTGCTTTCCGTGGCCGTCGGCTGCTCACCCGGCCACCCGAGGGTCGGGCTGTCGGTGCCCATCCTCATTCCATCAGGCTCGTCACTCCAGGATGCAATCCGAATACAGATGGTCATCTCATGGGCTCCGTCGGTTCGTTGGAATGCTCCGAAGCTGTTCGGAACGCGAACGGTCCCGCCTATCGTGGTCAGGAACGATCGATCGGGAACGGAACCGGGGGGAGAGCGCGATGGGTCTCTACGACGGGGTGGACCTGCGGCTGAACGTGCCGCACTCGGCCCGGATGTACGACTACTTCCTCGGCGGATTCACCAACTTCGCGGCCGACCGCGAGGCCGCCGGACAGGCCCTCGCCGTCGCGCCGTGGCTGCGGGCCGCCGCCCGCGTCAACCGTGCCTTCATGCAGCGGTCGACCCGTGCGCTCGCCGAGGCCGGCTTCGACCAGTTCATCGACATAGGCACCGGCATCCCCACCTCGCCCAACCTGCACGAGGTCGCCCAGGGCATCAGGCCGAACGCCCGGGTGGTGTACGCCGACAACGATCCGATCGTGCTCTCGCACGCCCAGGCCCTGCTCACCGGCACCCCCGAGGGCCGCACCGCGTACGTCGAGGCGGACGTCACCGATCCGGCCGGGCTGCTCGCCGCCCCGGGCCTGCGGGAGACCCTCGACCTGTCCCGCCCGGTCGCGCTCTCCCTCAACGCCCTGCTCCACTTCGTCCCCGACACCCGCGGCGCGCACGACCTGGTCGAGCGCCTCAAGTCCGCCCTCGCGCCCGGCAGCGCCCTGGTGCTGACCCACGTCAGCCCCGAGTTCGCACCCGAGGACATCGCCAGGCTGACCCGGATCTACGAGGCCGCCGGCACCGCGGCCCAGGCCCGAACCCGGGCGGAGATCGCCCGCTTCTTCGACGGCTGGACCTTCCTCGACCCGGGGTTGGTCCCCATCGCGCAGTGGCGGCCCGCCCCCGGCGAGGTGCCCGGCGCCGCCTCGGAGGTGTCGCTGTACGCCGCGGTGGCCCTCTGTCCGTGAACCTCCAGATGAATTCGTGCTGCTGACGAACCATCGGCGCACGGGCGGCGTCCTGGCGATCGAGAACGCGGCTCGCGCCGCGAGCATCGATGACATTCGATCAGAGGGGGAGCATGTACTCGCAGCCTTCGGAGGTCCGTCACAGCCGACGCGCCGTCCTCGGCCTCGGTTTCGGGGCGGCCGTCGCCGTCACCGCCGCGACCGCCGTCCCGGCACTCGCGGCGACGGCGGGCGACCCGACCGCCGGGGCCGGCCTCCACCCGGCCCTCGCCGCGCTCGAACAGGAGCACTCCGCCCGGCTCGGCGTCTACGGCCGCAACCTGACCACCGGCCGGACCGTCAGCTACCGTGCGGAAGAGCTCTTCCCGATCTGCTCGATCTTCAAGACCGTCGCCGTTGCCGCCGTCCTGCGGGACCTGGACCGCGACGGCGAGTTCCTGGCCAAGCGGATCCGGTACACCGCCGAGGACGTCACGCGGGCCGGCGGCTCCCTCGACCCCGTCGACCACGGGGGCGCCCCGATCACGGGCAAGGCGGAGAACGTGGCGAACGGCATGACCGTCGCCGAGCTGTGTGCCGCCACCATCGACTACAGCGACAACACCGCGGCCAACCTGTTGCTCCGCGAACTCGGCGGACCGACCGCCGTCACCCGCTTCGCCCGTTCGATCGGCGACCGCGTCACCCGTCTGGACCGCTGGGAGCCCGAGCTCAACAGCGCCGAGCCCGGCCGCCGCACGGACATCACCACCCCGCACGCCATCGCCCGCACCTACGGCCGGCTCGCACTCGGTGACGCTCTGCCGCCGGCCAAGCGGGACCAGCTGACCGCCTGGCTGCTGGCCAACACCACCAGCACCAACCGGTTCCGCGCGGGCCTCCCGGCCGACTGGGCCCTGGCCGACAAGACCGGCACCGGCCGCCACGGCACCACCAACGACGTCGGCATCGCCTGGACGCCGGCCGGCGCCCCCGTGCTGCTCGCCGTGCTGGTCACCAAGCCGGCGGACGAGGCGGCCGCGAAGGACGAGCCCCTGGTCGCCCGGACGGCCACCCTGCTCGCGGGCGCGCTCGGCTGACACTACGCTCCCGCCCGCCCGCCCGGCCCGCATCCTGCGACGGGGCCGGGCGGGCGGCGGGAGCGTCCCAGCGGTGCCCCTCATCCCGTGCGTCCACTCGTGCGCCCCACCCGTGCGCCCCCGTCCCCCCGGGCACAGACTGGTGGTGGACCGATGCTGCCCCGCGAGGCAGGGAGAGGCATGCTGCTGGGACTCACCACCGCGCTGGTCGCGACCGTCTGCTTCGGCTTCGGGGCAGTGTTCCAGGCGCGCGGGGCGCGGTCGGCCCCGCGCGCCGACCGGGTGCACGCGGGCCTGCTGGCCGCGCTGGTGCGGTCCTGGCAGTTCATCCTCGGCACGCTGCTGGACATCGTCGGCTTCGTGCTGAGCATCGTCGCCCTGCGCACCCTCCCGCTCTTCCTCGTCCAGGCCGTCACCAACGCCAGCCTGGCCGTCACCGCCGTGGCCGCCGTCTGGCTGCTGGGCGCGCGGCTGCGCCGGGGCGATCTCGCGGGCATCCTCGCGGTGGTCCTCGGCCTGACCCTGCTGGCGCTCGGCTCCGGACGGGAGGGCCGTGACCACGCCGCGCCCGCCTTCCACTGGGCGCTGCTCGCCACCACCGCCGTCATGCTGCTCGCCATCGTGGTCCTGGTGCGCCGGGAGGGCAACGCGGCCGCGGCCGGGCTGGGGCTGCTGGCCGGGGTCGGCTTCGGGGTGACCAGCCTGGCCGTGCGGGTTCTGGACGCCTCCGGCTTGGCCGCCGTCCTCACCGATCCGGCCGCCTACGCCCTCGCCGTCGGCGGCCTCGGCGGCTACCTCGCCTACGCCCTGGCCCTGCAGCGCGGAACGGTCACGGCCGCGACCGCCGCCGGGACGGTGACCGAGACCTTCGGTCCGGCGCTGATCGGTGTGACGGTGCTCGGGGACGCTGCCCGCCCCGGGTTCGAGTGGTGCGCGCTGACCGGCTTCGTGGTCGCGGTGGGCGGCACCTTCGTGCTCTCCCGCTTCGGCGAGCTGGAGGGCGAGTCCGCCGAGCTGTACGCCCCGCACCGGGACACCGGGGCGGAGCCCGCCACTCCGCCCCGGTAGCCCGGACGGCTCCGTCATGCGAAGGTGACTTGCCGGACAAAACGGACGGCGACGCGCCCTCAGAGCGGCAGGTGCCCGATGGCGGAGGAGTCCCACTCCCGACCCCGGCGGTCAGGCCCGAAGGCCCCCACGGACTCGACGGATCTCACGGCCCGAAAGGCCCCGAAGGCCCCGGAGGACCCGGAGGCTCCGAAGACCATGAAGGGCCGGCCCGACCCGGCCGACCGCCCGGTCGCGCTGATCACCGGTGCCTCCTCCGGGATCGGCCACGCCACCGCCACCCGCCTGGCCGACGCCGGCTGGCACACCCTGCTCTCCGGCACCGACCGCGCCCGCCTCGACGAACTCGCCGACCGCACCGGCGGCCGCGCCCTGCCCGAGGACCTGAGCAAGCCGGACGGCCCGGCCCGCCTCGCGGAGGCCGCCCTGGCCGCGACCGGCCGGGTGGACGCCCTCATCGCGAGCGCCGGCCTGGGCTGGCGCGGCCCGTACGCGCGGACGCCCTCCGACACCCTGGACCGGATGATCGAGGTCAACCTGGCCGCCCCGCTGCGCCTGGTCCGCCTGCTGCTGCCCGGCATGCTGGAGCGCCGCCACGGCCGGATCGTGCTGCTCGGCTCGATGGCCGGCCAGGTCGGCGTCCGGGACGAGTCGGGGTACGCCGCCACCAAGGGCGGGCTGACGATGTTCGCGGAGAGCCTCTGGTACGAGCTGCGCGGCACCGGGGTGGGGGTGCGCCTGGTGCTCCCGGGGGCGGTGGACACCCCGTTCTTCGACCGGCGCGGCACGCCGTACCAGCGCGAACGCCCGCGCCCGGTCTCGGCGGAGCGGGTCGCCGACATCGTGGTCGCGACCATCACCACGGAGCGCGACCGGCTCTACGTCCCGCACTGGCTCGGCCTGCCGGCCCGCATCCACGGGGTGGCCCCGGGCGTGTTCCGCCGGATGGCCTCGCGCTTCGGGTGAGCCCGGGGTGACGACCGGGATCACGGCCCTCGCCACCGCCGCGGCCGCCGTCGAGTTCCTGCACCTCGCCCCGGCCGCCGTCCGCCTGCCGCCGCTGCGCCGCACCCTGGCCCGCCGCACCGCCGGCCGTGGCACCTCGCCCGGCCACATCGCCCTGACCTTCGACGACGGCCCCGATCCGCGCAGCACCCCGTACGTCCTCGACGCGCTGGACGAACTAGGTGCCCGCGCCACCTTCTTCCTGCTCGGCGCGATGCTGGAGCGGGCCCCCGCGCTCGGTCGCGAGCTGGTGCTGCGCGGCCACGAGGTGGCCGTCCACGGCTGGTACCACCGGCAGCAGTGGTACCCGGCCCCCGTCCGTGACCTGCGCGAACTGCGCCGTGCCACCGAGGCGGTCACCGACCTCTGTGGCACCCCTCCGCTCTGGTATCGCCCGCCGTACGGCGTCCTCACCGCCGGCCCGGTCCTGGCAGCCCGCCGCCTCGGGCTGCGCAGCGTGCTGTGGACGGCCTGGGGCCGCGACTGGACGGTGGACGCCACCGGCGAGTCCGTCTACGCGACCGCCCGTCCGGGCCTCACCGGCGGTGCCACCCTCCTGCTGCACGACTCCGACTGCACCTCCGCCCCCGGCTCCTGGCGCGCCACCCTCGCCGCCCTCCCCCTGATCGCCGCGCACTGCCGCACCCACCGCCTCACCCTCGGCCCCCTCCGCGACCACGCCGTGCCGACCCGGGCCGGACGGGGGGGGGGGCCGGCCCCCCCCCCCCCGGGGGGCGGGGGGGGCGGCCCCCCCCGGCCCCCCCGCCCGCCCCCCCCCCCCCCCCCCCGCCCCG
>NZ_JBHXLL010000006.1:91398-275254 GCF_042721415.1 Kitasatospora sp. NPDC058444
TTTTATAACACCCCCCCACCCCCCGGCGCGGCCGGGGGCGGGGGGGGCGGACGCCCCGGCTCACCGCGACGGGTGAGCCGGGGCTTCCGCCCGTCCAGGCAGCTCAGCGCTCGCAGGCCACCCCGTCGCCGTCGCGGTCCAGTTCGCTCCGGTACCCCGGATCCCCCCGGTGCAACGGTGCCTTGCCGGCGGCCTTCGCCTCGGCGCAGTTCTTGAAGTACGCGCTGCCGCCACCCGAGGTGCCACCGGAGGCGCTGCCGGAGGAAGCACCGGACGACCCGCCAGTCGTGCCGCCGGTCGTGCCGCCTGAGGCGCCGCCGGACGTGCTGCCCGAGGTGCCTCCAGTCGTCCCACCGGAGCCGCTGCCCGAAGAACTACTGCCCGAAGAACCGCTGCTCCCGGAAGCATCCTGGTGGCTCGGGTTCGACGGGTTGTTCCGCTCGTCCGCGTACAGCGCCTGCTGTCCGTCCGCAGGGCAGGACGCCCCCGGCCGGACCAGCCGCAGCGTCGCTTCGGCGCCCGGAGTCAGCGTGCTGCCCGGCGGAAGCTCGTTCGCGCAGGCCACCCAGGCCTCGTGCGCGGCCGGCAGCGGAAGGTCCTGGTACCGGCTGACCTCGTGGATCCGGTCGGCCGCGATGCCCGCCGTGACCAGCAGGGCGCGTGCCTCGACCGCCGTGTGCCGCGCGACGTCGGGCATGAGAGCCGGCTTCGGCGCTTCCGTCGCCACCGGTGTCGGAGCTGGGGCCGGCGTCTCGCTCGCGGTCGGCGTCGCCGTGGGAGTCGCCGAAGGCGTCGGGGAGCCCGTCTGGCTCGCCGTCACCGGGGCGGCGACCGGCTGCGGCTTCTTCTGTGGCCCGGCGATGACGCCGATCCAGAAGAAGGTGCCGAAAACACAACAGATGGTCAACACCACCTTGACGGCGACGTGGAGGCGGCGGGAGCGCCAGAGCCAGACCGCGGCGAGTGGCGGTAGGAACAGGAGAGCGGCGGCGCGGATGAGCCGGTTGGCCGGTGTGCGAGGCGAAAAGGCCTTCGGCACGGGCGCCTGGAACGGATGGTGCGTCAAGAGCGGCATCCTTCAGAAGGGTGGGAGGCCCCGGGGAACGGCAGCACCACGGGGCGCCGCCGAGTGTAAAGGATGTGTAAGGAGCCGGTATGCGGCGGGTAGTGAAACCGGTTCTCGCCGTTACCCCAGTCCCATCCGCCGCAGTGCCGCTCCGAAGCCGTCCTGCCAGGCCGCCGGTGTGGCGCCGGCGGACGGCGCGGGTTCGGGGCGGCCGAGTGCGGCGAGGGCGTTGCGGACGACCTCGGCCGGGTGGGCGGTGGCGACGTCGGCGTGGCCGAGTTCCAGCTCGTGCTGGAGGTTGTCGCGCCCGTGTCCCTGCACCACGTCGAGGAGCAGCAGTCGTCGGCCCAGCGCCCGGGCCTCGCTGCAGGTGTCGCCCGAGCTGGTCACCACCAGGTCGGCGGCGGCCATCAGCGCGGGGACGCCGTCGGTGTAGCCGAAGGGGTGCAGTCGGGGCTCCCGGCGCGCGGCGGCCCGCAGGCGGCGCTCCAGTTCCGGGTTGCGCCCGGCCACGGCGAGGACGTGCGGCCCCGCGGCGGCCAGCGAGGCGGCGGTGCGGGCGAGCGGGCCGAGCCCCCAGGAGCCCGACATCAGCAGCACGCACGCGGCGTCCGCCGGCACGCCCAGCTCCGCCCGCGCCGCGGCCCGGTCCGGCGGCCGGTAGAACGGCTGCCGCAGCGGTGCCGGCACGACGGCGATGTCGGCGTCCGGCCGGTAGCGCCGCACCGCGCACGCGGCGACCTCCGAGGTGACCAGGAACAGGTCCGTCCCCTCCTGCACCCAGAGCCGGTGCGGCGTCACGTCGGTGCAGAACACGAAGTGCCGGAACTCCCGTTCCGGCGCCTGCCGCAGCAGCCGGTTGACCGCCGAGGTGGCGGTGGCGAACACCGAGACCACCAGCTGCGGCCGCTGTGCCGCGATCAGCCCCCGCAGTGCCGGGACCAGCCTGCTGCGGGCCGCGGCGTCGGCGAGCAGGGCGATCCGGGCGCCGGGCCGCAGCGCCGAGAAGTGGAAGGCGTCGTACACCCCGGGCAGGTCGAGCAGCCGGCGGAACACCGCCTCCCCGGCCGCGCCCGAGCGCTGCCCGAGCAGGGCCATGGCGTCGACGGTGCGGGTGCTCCAGCCGTGTTCCCGCAGGGTGTCGGCGCAGGCCTGCGCCATCACGTCGTGGCCCTGCCCGAGGGAGCCGGAGACCAGCAGGGCGTGCGGCATCGGGCGGCCCCTTCAGGCGCCGCGGGCCGAGCCGACGGTGGCCCGGTACCAGTCCGCGTACCGCCGCACGCCGTCGGTGAAGTTGGTGCTGGGCGACCAGCCCAGCAGCCGCTTGGCCTGCGCCGAGGAGATCCGCCGCCCCGTGTAGTCGGCCTTCCGCCCGTCGATGTGCTCGATGGTGACGGGGCCCAGCAGGCCGTCCACCGTGTCGGCGATGTCCCGCACCGAGACGGCCGTCGAGCCCTCCAGCGCGAAGGTCTGGTCCTCGGCGTCGGGGGACAGGGCCCGGACGTGGGCGTCGGCGAGGTCCTCGACGTAGACGAAGTTGCGGCTCTGCCGGCCGTCCCCGGCGATGGTGATCGGCCGGCCGGCCAGTGCGGCCTGGACGAACCGGGCGACGACCAGCTCGTCCCGCATCCGGGGGCCGTACGGGATGCCGTAGCGCAGGATGGTGAAGTGCTGCCCGTAGAGCTCGCGGTAGCTGTGCACCAGCATCTCGGCGGCGAGTTTGGTGGCCACGTACAGATGTCCGCTGTGCTCCAGCTCGATCGGCACGTGCTCGTCCAACTCCTGCTCCCCGCCGTCGAGTTGCTCGTCGGTGAGGGCGGCGCCGTAGACCCAGACGGTGCTGGCCAGCACCGTGCGGCTCAGGCCGCTGCGCCGGGCGGCCTCCAGGACCGCCTCGGTGCCGTCGATGTTGGTCCGCACCGCGCGGACCGGGTCGGCACTGACCTGCTCGACGTCGGCCATGGCGGCCAGGTGGTAGACCACCTCGCTGCCGGCCAGTGCGGCGGTGAGGGCCTTGAGGTCGAGGACGTCGAGCCGCGCGTGCTCGGCGTCCGGGTTGAGGTACTTGTCGGTGGTGTCCACCGCGAGGACGTCGTGGCCGGCCGCGATCAGGTGGTCCACGACGTGTGAGCCGATGAACCCGCAGCCCCCGGTGACGGCTATCCGCACGATCTTGCTCCCTTCGCTCCGGCTACCCGGCCAGTCGCCGGTACACCGCGGAGACGGCGTCGATCACCTGCTCCGTCTCGTCCTCGGTCATGTCGGAGTGCACCGGCAGGCAGACCTGGCGGGCGCAGACGTCCTCGGCCACGTGCAGCGCCCCGCGCCGGTACGGGGCGAACACCGGCTGGAGGTGCAGCGGCAGGTCGTAGACCTCGCCGGACAGCCGCACCCCGTGCTCCTCGGCCACCGCCCGCTTGAACTCCGCGCGGTCGACCCCGGGCGGCAGCAGCGCCACGTACTTGTAGTAGTTGCCGCGGCAGCCGGGCGGTTCGGTCACCGGGTCGAGGCCGTCCAGCCCGGCCAGCGCCGCGTCGTAGTGGCGGGCGACGGCCCGGCGGGTCTCGATGAACTCCTTCAGCCGGCGCAGGTGCACCGCGCCGATCGCGGCGTGCGGCTCGCTCATCCGCCAGGAGTAGCCGAGCTTCACGTGGTGGTTGGTGGTGAAGGAGCCCTTGCCCTGGTCCCGGTAGATCCGGGCCTCGTCGCGCAGCTCCGGTGACTCGGTGAGGATCATTCCGCCCTCGCCGCTGGTGGTGACCTTGGTCGGGTAGAAGGAGAAGGCCCCGGCCAGGCCGAAGGTGCCGGCCGCGCGCCCGTCGAAGCTGCTGCCGTGGGCGTGCGCGGCGTCCTCGACCAGCGGGATGCCGCGCCGGTCGCACAGCGCGCGCAGTGCGTCGACCTGCGGGCCGACCAGTCCGCCGATGTGCACCAGGACGACGGCGGCGGTGTCCGGGGTGAGCGCGGCCTCCAGGGACTCGGGGGAGAGCGCGAGGGTGGCCGGGTCGACGTCGGCGAAGACCGGCCGCCCGCCCGCGTGCACCACCGCGCCGGCGGTCGCGTAGAACGTGACGGCGGGGACGACCACGTCGCGGCCCCGGACGTCGACGCTGCGCAGGATCACCTCCAGCGCCGCCGTGCCGCTGCTCACCGCGACGGCGTGCGAGGCGCCGTGCTCGGCGGCGAAGGCCTGCTCGAAGCGCTCGGTCCACGGACCGAGGGTCAGCGCGCCGGTGGTGAGCATCTCGGTCACCGCCTCGGCGACCGCCGCGCGGTCGCTCTCGTCGAACACGATGCGGGCGGCTGGAACGCCCATGGGGCACCTCCGGCGGCGGGCTGCGAAAGCAGCACCGATCAGGTCGGATCCTCCCGAACCGCACGTCAGCGGACGGGTCAGGCCACATCACGCTACTTCGCCCGCCGGTTCGCGGCCCGCCGTCGCCGCCCGCGCGGGTGACCTGATCGGGCTCCGCCGCAGGTCCGGGGGCTACTTCCGGTGGAGGGCGCGCGCTCCTCCGTGCGGGGGAGGGCACTACTGCGTCCGCAGTACGCAAACGGCCTGCACAGGGATGACGACGGAGCAGGGGGCGGCCATCAAGGATGGGTCATGCTGCGGCGGACCGCGTCCACCAGGACGTCCGGCCCGCCGTGGCGCGTCCCGTCCCCGAACGTTCCGACTGTTTCCGAGAACCGCATCCGAAGGAGTCCGCTCTCCCGTGGCCACGTTCCTCTACCGTCTGGGCCGATGGGCCTTCGTCCGGCGCCGGCTGGTGACCTTCCTCTGGGTCGCCGTGCTGGCAGCCGTCGGAGTCCTGGCGGCCAAGGCGCCCGCCGCACCCGACGACGGCTTCGCGATGCCCGGCACGGAAGCGCAGAAGGCGTTCGACCTGATGAACGAGCGCTTCCCCGGCGGCCACGCCGACGGGGCCTCGGCGCGCCTGGTGTTCGTCGCCCCCTCCGGCCAGAAGATCACCGCCGAGCCCAACCGGCAGGCGGTCGAGCGGACGGTCGGCGAGCTCACCGGCACCGAGCAGGTCACCGGCGCGGTCGACCCGTTCAAGATGCAGGGCGCCGTCTCCCAGGACGGCACCACCGCCTACGCCACGGTGAGCTACTCCGCCAAGGCCGGCGAGGTGTCCGAGCCCGCCACCGAGACCCTGGAGCGGGCCGCCCAGCACGCCCGGGACGCCGGGCTCAAGGTCGAGATCGGCGGCACCGCGCTGATGGCCAAGCCCGACGCGGGCGGCAGCAGCGAGGCGATCGGCATGGCGCTGTCCGCCGTCGTCCTGGTGATCACCTTCGGCTCGCTGGTCGCGGCCGGCCTGCCGCTGCTCACGGCGCTGGTCGGTGTCGGCCTCGGCATGGCGCTGATCGCCGCGCTCGGCAGCACGCTGGGGCTCTCGACCACCACGGGCACGCTCGCGATGATGCTCGGCCTCGCGGTCGGCATCGACTACGCGCTGTTCATCGTCTCCCGCTACCGCGCCGAGCTCGCCGAGGGCCGCACCCCCCAGGAGGCGGCGGGCCGGGCCGTCGGTACCGCCGGGTCCGCGGTGGTCTTCGCCGGCCTCACCGTGGTGATCGCGCTCGCCGGCCTCTCCGTGGTCGGCATCCCGATCCTGGCCAAGATGGGCATGGCCGCCGCCGGGACGGTCGTCATCGCCGTGCTGGTCGCGCTCACCCTGGTCCCCGCCCTGCTCGGCTTCATCGGCCGCAAGGTGCTGCCCCGCAAGGCCCGCAAGGCCGGCGGCGAGGCCGCCCCGGCCGCGAAGGAGAACGGCGGCGCCCGCTGGGCCCGCTTCATCCTGCGCCGCCCGCTCGCGGTGCTGCTCGGCGGTGTGATCGGCCTCGGGGTGCTCGCCGCCCCGGCGCTCGACCTGAGGCTCGGCCTGCCGGGTGACGAGGCCAAGCCCACCTCCACCACCCAGCGCCGCGCCTACGACCTGCTCTCCGAGGGCTTCGGCCCCGGTTTCAACGGCCCGCTGACGGTCATGGTGGACGCCAAGGGCGCCGCCGACCCGAAGGCCGCCGCGAACGAGGTCGCCAAGAAGGTCTCCGGCCTGCCCGGGGTCGTCGCGGTGACGCCGCCGATGTTCAACCAGGCGGGCGACACGGCGCTGCTCAACGCCGTCCCGGCGACCGGCCCGAGCGAGGCCGAGACCAAGGACATCGTGCACGCCATCCGCCACGACGCGGCCGGCCTGAAGACGGCCACCGGCGCGACGGTCCTGGTCAGTGGCACGACGGCGATGAACATCGACGTCTCGCAGAAGATGTCCGACGCGCTGCTGCCCTACCTCGCCGTGGTCGTCGGCCTCGCCGTCCTGCTGCTGATGGTGGTCTTCCGCTCGGTCCTCGTCCCGCTGAAGGCGGCCCTCGGCTTCCTGCTGTCCGTGGTCGCCGCGCTCGGCGCCGTGGTCGCGGTCTTCCAGTGGGGCTGGCTGGCCGACCTGATCGGTGTGGAGCAGACCGGCCCGGTGATGAGCATGATGCCGATCTTCATGATCGGTGTGGTCTTCGGCCTCGCCATGGACTACGAGGTGTTCCTGGTCACCCGGATCCGCGAGGGCTTCGTCCACGGTGAGGAGCCCGGCGAGGCGATCGTCACCGGCTTCCGCCACAACGCCCGGGTGGTCACCGCGGCCGCGTTCATCATGATCGCCGTCTTCGCGGGCTTCATCGGGATGAGCGAGCCGATGATCAAGATGATGGGTCTGGGCCTCGCCGCGGCGGTCGCCTTCGACGCCTTCATCGTCCGGATGACCATCGTCCCGGCCGTCCTCGCCCTGCTCGGCCGTCGCGCCTGGTGGCTGCCGCGCTGGCTCGACCGGCTGATACCGGACGTGGACGTCGAGGGCAGCAAGCTGGAGACCGGCGCGCCCGAGTCGGCCCCGGCCCGGGAGTCGGTCACGGTCTAGACCGGCGCTGCCCGGCCTGGCCCTGCCACCGCCCGGCCTGGCCCCGGCACCGCCGGAGCCAGGCCGGCACCGAACGGCTCGGACACCGGTTCGAGCCCCAACCGTTACCGTTGCTGTCGGGGGCCGCCGCGCAAGCGCAGGCCCCCGACGCGGCCCGCCGCGCCCCCGACCGGGGCTCGGCGCGGCACGAACCGAAGCTGCCCGGTTGCGGGCGTGGCCAGCGTCCCCGACCGGAGAGCACGACCATGAGCGACACCTGGCAGCGCCTGCGCCGCGACCACCCCCGGCTGCTCGACGCCGCCGGCGGGGCGGTCATGATCACCATCACCGCCCTCGGCGCCACCATCGACCAGACCGGTGGCCACCTCACCTGGTTCGACCCGATCACCTTCGGCCTCGCGATGGTCTCCGCCGTCACCGTGCTCGCCCACCGCCGCCACCCGCGCGCGGTGGTCGCCGTCACGCTGCTCTGCACGATGGTGCTCGCCATCGTCAGTCCCCGGTTGACTCCGACGCTTGCGTCCCCGCTGCTGCTCGCGCTCTACTTCCTCGCCATCCGTACGGACCGCGCCACCGCGCTGCGCGCCTCGGTCGTCACCGCCGTCCTGCTCACCGGGATCGCCCTGCTGCTCGGCCACGGCGGTCCGATCAGCGAACGGCTCGGCGTCCTCGCCTGGGCCCTGCTGCCCGGCGCCCTCGGAGACTCGATCCGCAACCGCCGCGCCCACCTCGCGGCCATCGAGGAACGCGCCGAACGGGCCGAACGCACCCGGGAGGAGGAGGCCCTCAGGCGGGTCGCCGACGAGCGGATCAGGATCGCCCGTGATCTCCACGACGTCGTCGCCCACCACATAGCCCTCGCCAACGCCCAGGCCGGCATCGCCGTCCACCTCATGGACAGCCATCCCGTCCAGGCCCGTGAGGTGCTCAGCCACATCACCGACGCCACCGGCTCGGCCCTCCAGGAGCTGCGCGCCACCGTCGGCCTGCTGCGCCGCGCCGAGGAGCCCGCCCCGCTCGAACCCGCCCCCGGTCTCGACCGGCTGCCCGAGCTGATCACCACTTTCGAACGGGCCGGCCTGCCGGTCCGGCTCACCGTCGAGGGCGAGGCCCGCCCGCTGTCGCCCGGCGTGGACCTCACCGCCTTCCGGATCGTCCAGGAGTCACTGACCAACGTGGCCAAGCACGCCCACGGCGCCGACGCCGAGATCACTCTCGCCTACAGCGGCAGCCGGGTCGCGGTCAGCGTCGCCAACGGCCGTCCGACCGCGACCGGCCGCCGTCGCGCGGTGGCCCCGCCGCAGCATCCGCCGAGCGAGGGCGGCTTCGGACTGATCGGCATGCGCGAGCGGGCCGGCGCGGTCGGCGGCCGGCTCAGCGCCGACCGGCGGTCCGACGGCGGCTTCCTGGTCACCGCCGAACTGCCGCTGCGCACCGGCGCCCGCGACGACGGCCCCGAGTCCGCGGGCGGCTTCACCGCCGCCGACGTGGCCCGGGCCGCCCGGGCCGTGCGCACCGCCCGTACCGATCGCCCGACACCAGCCGAAGGACGAGACGGCGCCACCGGTGCGGTCGACGCCGCCCGAGAGGAGAGGGACCACGCATGACCATCCGGGTACTGCTCGCCGACGACCAGGCCCTGCTGCGCGGGGCATTCCGCCTGCTGATCGACGCGGAGGAGGACATGGAGGTGGTCGGCGAGGCCGCCGACGGCCGGGAGGCCGTCGCGCTCGCCCGGGCCACCAGGCCCGACATCGTGCTGATGGACATCCGGATGCCCGGCGTCGACGGCCTCGGCGCCACCGCCGAGATCTGCGGAGACGAGGAGCTGTCCGGCACCCGGGTGCTCATCCTCACCACCTTCGAGATCGACGAGTACGTGGCCCAGGCGCTGCGCGCGGGCGCCGGCGGATTCCTCGGCAAGGGCGCCGACCCGAAGGAACTGCTCGCCGCCGTCCGCACCGTCGCGGCGGGCGAGGCGCTGCTCTCGCCGGCCGCCACCCGGGCCGTGATCGACCAGTTCCTGGCCCAGCCCGAACCGGCGCCCGGCGCCGCCACGAGCGAGCGGCTGGCCGTCCTCACCGCCCGTGAGCGGGAGGTGATGTCGATGGCCGCCACCGGCCTCACCAACGAGGAGATCGCCGAGCGGATGTTCGTCAGCCCGTTCACGGTCCGCACCCACGTCCACCGGGCGATGTCCAAGCTCGATGCCCGCGACCGCGCCCAGCTCGTCGCCATCGCCTACCAGACCGGTCTCGTCCCGCCCGGCCGCCAGGTCTGAGTGCTCCGGGGCACGGCGTCCGGCCGGCGCGCCTCACCCGTGTCGTCACCGTCAGGCGTGTCGTCACCGTCAGGCGCGTCGTTGCCGTCGGGCGCGTCGTCGCCGTCAGGGCTTGCGGGCCACCCCGCCGTACATGCTGACCCGGTCGGCGCCGGGGCCCGGCTCGGTGTCGGGGCGCCAGAGGGGGACGGTGGTCACGCCCGGGTCGAGCAGGTCGAGGCCGTCGAAGAAGGCCCGGACCTCCTCGCGGGAGCGGCCGACGAGGGGTGCGGTGGCCTTGTCGTAGACGCCGGTGACCCGGTCGCGGATCTCGGACGGGATGAAGTCGGCGGTGCCGTGCGACAGGACCAGGTGGCTGCCGGCGGGCAGGGCGTCCAGGAGTGCGGCGAGGGCCTGGTGGGGGCGGTCCTCGTCCCGCAGGAAGTGCAGGACGGCGGCGAGTACGAGTCCGACCGGGCGGGAGAAGTCGAGCAGCTCCACCGCCCGGACGGCGTCCAGCAGGGCGGCGGGCTCACGCAGGTCGGCCTGGATGACGGTGGTCCGGCCGGGGCCCGTGCCGGCCATCAGGGCGCGGGCGTGGGTGAGCACGATCGGGTCGTTGTCCACGTAGACGACCCGCGCGCCCGGCCTGGCCGCCTGGGCGATCTCGTGGGTGTTGCCGGCCGTCGGGATGCCGGTGCCGATGTCGAGGAACTGGTCGATGCCGAGGTCGGAGACGCACCGCACCGCGCGGGTGAGGAAGCCGCGGTTGGCGAGGGCGGTGGAGCGGAACTCCGGGTTGGCGGCGAGCGCCTTCTCGGCGGCGGCGCGGTCGGCGGGGAAGTTGTCCTTCCCACCGAGGTAGTAGTCGTACATCCGGGCCGGGTGCGGCACGTCGGGCCGCAGGTCGGCCGGGATCCCGGCCTCGCCGGACTCCCACATGTTCTCGTATCCCACGACTGCCGTCTCCTTCGTCCGGGCGCCACTGACGATCCACTCGCGGCCCTGCTGGCGGACAGCCTAAAGCCCAGGTCACGGCCCCCGTGCCGGTTGGTCGGGTCACCCCCGTATGTCCCTTTCGTCGGGCGGGCAGGGCTCGTCGGCCCGCCGCGCGCCCCGGCCGCCCGCGGCGCAGGATGGGAGACCGGGGCAGCGGAACAACCGGGGACGGGAGGTCGGGCCATGGTCATCGCGATGGCGGACGTCCGGGAGTGGCGCGGCCACGCCGTGGTCGACGAGAAGGGGCACCGCATCGGTCCGCTGGAGTCGGTCTACGTGGAGACGGCCAGCGACGAGCCGTTCTTCGCCACCGTCACGGTCGGTTTCGCGGGTCGGCGCCGCCTGGTGTTCGTCCCGCTGGAGGGGGCGGTGGCCGGGCCGGACTATCTCCGGGTGGCGTTCCCGCGCAACCAGGTCAAGCAGGCTCCGGCGATCGGCACCGACGACGTCCTGCCCGCCGAGGACGAGCCCGCCGTGTTCGCGCACTACGGACTCCCGTACGCGACCGGCGCGGGCGGGGAGCGGCGCCTGGCCCGCCGCTGAGCCGTGCCCGGCCCGCCGTCGACCGGCACCTGTCCCCGCCGCCGACCGGCACCCGTTCCCGCTGTCGGTCCGCACCGGGGGCGGGTGGGTCGGGCACGATGTTCGCCACCCGGGAATGAATACCCCGCCGGGTACACTTGTCCATCGACAGTCGATGTGAAAGGCGGCCCCGACATGCAGGTGGACGAGGAGGCGGTCGGCGCGGTCCTGAACCGGCTGCGTCGCGCGCAGGGCCAGTTGGCCGGAGTGATCGCGATGATCGAGGCGGGCCGGGACTGCAAGGACGTGGTCACCCAGCTCGCCGCCGTCTCGCGCGCGCTCGACCGGGCGGGTTTCAAGATCGTCGCGAGCGGCATGCGTCAGTGCATGGCCGCCGCGGACGCGGACGCCCCGCCGATGAGCGAGGCCGAGCTGGAGAAGCTCTTCCTCGCCCTGGCCTGACCGGCGGCACGCGCCTCAGGAGCACGGCCCGACGAGGGCCGCGGTGGACCGGTCCGCCGCGGCCCTCGCGCATGCCCGCGGAAACGCGCGCGCCGCGCGCCCCACACATGCCCGCACCGCATCCCTGCCACCGCCCGCGGAAGCTCCCGCGCCGGCCCGCAGAAGTGCCCGCGGAGGCGCCCGCGGAGGCACCCGCGCCGCCAGCCCGCAGACGCACCCACCGAAGTTCCCGCGCCGCCCGACACTCCGTCATGCGTCGTTCATGCGCTGGTCGCCGGCCTTCGGGTGAATGAGGCTGCCCGCAGTTGTACAGCCAACTGTGCGCACCCTCTCTTCTCCCAGCCTCCGTGACCAGCCGTACCCGGCCCCGGCGATCCGTCCCCCGGCGGACCCGGTCCCGGGCGGCGGACAGGACAACCGTGGCCGCAGGCAGCGCCCTGAAGCTCAGCTCCTCCACCAACCCCACCGAAGGCGACCGGCTCACCTTCCACTGGACCACCGACGCCCCCGACGCCAAGAACTGGGTCGGCATCTACGACGGCGGCCGCCAGCCCGGCAACGGCAGCTCGCTGCTGTGGAAGTACACCCCGGGCACCTCGGGCGACGTCCAGCTCGACACCTCCGCGCTGACCGACGGCCCGTACACCGCCTACCTGCTCGCCAAGGACGGCTACGGCATCCTCGCCCGGACCGAGCCGTTCACCTTCCGTCCCAAGCCCGCTGTCGTGCGCCCGCACGCCGCCGTCGACTCGTTCACCGCCACGCCCGTCGCCCCGGGCGCCGCCGTGACGGTCCGGCTCGGCGGCCTCTGGTCCCGCCCGGCCGGCAACCCGGCCGGCTCCGCGACCCACCGCAAGGTCGCCGGCCCGGCCTGGGCCTCCGTCAGCGCCGACGGCACGCTCACCGGCACCGCCCCCGCCACCCCCGGCAGGAACCCCGAGCCGGTGGTCGTCGGCGTCAAGGACAGCGCGGGCGCCACCGACACCGTCACCGTCCTCGTCCCGGTGGTGGACCCGGCCGCGCCGCTGCGCCTCAAGACCGCCAGCTGGAACCTGCACGACGCGGGCGCGGCCCACGCCGACGCGCTGGAGAAGCAGCTGCGGGTGGTCCTCGCCCAGGGCCTGGACGTGCTCGCCCTGCAGGAGACCGCGGGGGAGCGGGCCAGGACCCTGGCCGACGCCCTCGGCTGGTACGCCTACCAGAGCCCGGGCAGCGTCGGCATCCTCAGCCGCCACCCGCTGGCCGACATCACCGCGCCGACCGCCGAACTGCCCGCCGCCGCGGCCACCCTGCGACTGCCCGGCGGCCGCAGCGTCCGCTTCTGGGCCGCCCACCTGGACGAGGCCGGCTACGGCCCGTACGCCGTCCAGGACGGCCGGACCGCCGCCGAGGTGGAGGCCGCCGAGAACGGCTCGCTGCGGCTCAAGCAGGCCAGGGCGCTGGCCGCCGCCGTCCGCGCGGACATCGCCCGGCGCATCCCGGTGGTGCTGGCCGGCGCGCTCTCCTCGCCCTCGCACCGCGACTGGACCGCCGCCACCGCCGCCGCCCACCAGGGCGTCGGCCCGCTCGCCTGGCCGGTCACCGTGGCCCTCCAGGGCGCCGGACTGACCGACACCTTCCGCGAGGAGTGCCCCGACCCGGTCAAGGCCCCGGGTGCCACCTGGTCGCCCACCCGCAAGCGGCGCGGCGAGCGCCCCGAGCCGCAGGACCGCATCGACTACGTCCAGTACGCGGGCCCGCTGAAGCTGGTCGAGGCACACACCCTGGTCGCCGACTGGCCGCAGCCCGAGCCCGGATCCGCCGCCAACGAGTGGCCCTCCGACACCGCGGCCGCGGTCGCCACCTTCCGGCTCTGAGCTCCCCGGCTCCCCAACCCCCAGCTCCGAGAGGCCAGTTCGCCATGCCCGAGCTCTCCCGCCCCGCCCCGCTCTCCCGCCGCACCTTCGTCGGCGCCACCGCGGCCGCCGGCGCCACCGCCCTGACCGGGATGACGGCCACCCAGGCCGCCGCCGCCCCGGCCCCCGCCGCCCTGGCCCCCGCCGCCGATGCCAAGCCCGCCGCCCCGCTCACCGGCACCGTCAAGGACGTCCGGCACGTCGTCGTCCTGATGCAGGAGAACCGCTCCTTCGACCACTACTTCGGCACCCTGGCCGGCGTCCGCGGCTTCGGCGACAAGCAGGCGCTCCAGTTCCCGGACGGCACCGACGTCTTCCGCCAGCCCGACAACCGGCGCGGCGACGGCGGCGTGATGCTGCCGTACCGGATGGACACCGCCAAGTACAACGCGCAGAACGCCGGCGGCCTCCCGCACGACTGGGCCACCGGCCACCAGGCCATCAACAACGGTGCGATGAACAAGTGGATCGCCGCCAAGGGCGAGCGCACCATGGGCTACTTCACCCGCGACGACATCCCCTACCAGTACGCCCTGGCCGACGCGTTCACCGTCTGCGACGCCTACTTCACCTCGCTGGCCGGCCCGACCGACCCCAACCGCCTCTACCTGTGGACCGGCACCGCCGGCCCCGGCCGGGACGGCACCACCGGCCCGTGGATCGACAACACCCCGGTCACCGACAACCCCGTCGCCGACTGGACCACCTACGCCGAGCGCCTGCAGGCGGCCGGCGTCTCCTGGCGCGTCTACCACAACCCCAGCAAGGACGACCGCACCGGCGACTACGACGACAACGCGCTCTCCTACTTCAAGCAGTTCCACGCCTTCCCGCACGACGACCCGCGGTACGTCAACGCGATGACGAAGTTCGACCCGACCGACTTCGACCGCCACTGCAAGGACGGCACCCTGCCGACCGTCTCCTGGCTGGTCGCGCCCTACCTGTTCTCCGAGCACCCGGAGGCCGGTCCGGCCTACGGCGCGCACTGGGTCGACCAGGCCCTGCAGTCGCTGATGTCCAACCCGGAGGTCTGGCGGCACACCGTCTTCCTGGTGATGTACGACGAGAACGACGGCTACTTCGACCACATGGTCCCGCCCACCCCCGAGCCCGGCACCCCCGAGGAGTTCACCCAGGGACGGGCCATCGGCCTCGGCAACCGGGTGCCGCTCTGGGTGATCTCGCCCTGGTCGCGCGGCGGCTGGGTCAACTCCCAGGTCTTCGACCACACGTCGGTGCTGCGCTTCATGGAGCTGGTCACCGGAGTGGCCGAGCCCAACATCTCGGCCTGGCGCCGGGCCGTCTGCGGCGACCTCACCAGCTGCTTCGACTTCGCCGCCCCGGAGCACTCCATCCCGCCCCTGCCCGACACCAAGGCCCTGATGGCGCGGGCCGACGCGGGCACCAAGCTGCCCGGCGTCGCGCTGCCGGCGGTCGGCGCCCAGGCGATGCCGGTCCAGGAGCGCGGCGAGCGCCCGCACCGGCCGCTTCCGTACCAGCCGTGGGCCGACGCCGAAGTGGACCGGAAGACCGGCAAGGTCACCTGCACGATGAGCAACGACGGCTCGGTGGCCTTCCCGTACACCGTCTACCCGAACATCCTGCTCCCCTTCGCCGGCACCCCGTACACCGTCGCCCCCGGCGCCACCGCCCGGTACGTCTGGGACGCCGCCGCCACCGGCGGCCGCTACGACTTCACCGTGCACGGCCCGGACGGCTTCGTCCGCCGCTTCGCCGGCACCGTGGTCCGGGACGGGCAGGACGGCCAGAACGACGTCGGCGTGCCGATCGTCACCCCCGACCTGCGCGGCAACCGCAAGCTCATCCTCCAGGTGGCCAACGACGGGATGACCGACGTGGCCTTCACCGCCGCGCCCAACGACTTCGCGGGCACCGCGCAGACCGTCTGGGTCAAGCCCGGCAAGCAGGCCGACCTGGCCTGGCCGCTGGACAAGCAGGGCCGCTACGACGTCGTCGTGACCGCCCACACCGGTCAGCGCTTCGTCCGGCGCTACGCGGGCTGGGTGCACTGAGCCCCGCCGACCCGGCCGGGGGCGCCGATCCGGTGACCCCCGGCCGTGGCTCGGCCGCGCCGACGGACCCCGCCGATACCGTCGGGCGCATGCAGAAAATCACCACCTGCCTCTGGTTCGACGACCAGGCCGACGAGGCCGCCGCCTTCTACACCACGCTGCTCCCCGACTCCCGGGTCACCAGGACCACCCACTACGGCGAGGCCGGCCCCCGCCCGGCCGGCTCGGTGATGACCGTCGAGTTCGAACTCGCCGGCCGGGCGTACGTGGCGCTCAACGGGGGCCCCGAGTTCCACTTCACCGAGGCGATCTCGCTCCAGGTGGAGTGCGAGGACCAGCAGGAGGTCGACGACCTCTGGGCGAGACTCACCGCCGACGGCGGTCAGCCGGGCCCGTGCGGCTGGCTCAAGGACCGCTACGGCCTCTCCTGGCAGATCACCCCCCGGGTGCTGCTCGACCTGGTCGCGGGCGAGGACCGGGCCAGGGCGGACCGCGTCTTCGCGGCCATGCTACGGATGCAGAAGATCGAGATCCAGCCGCTGCTCGACGCGGCCGAGGGCTGAGCGCATGACCGCCCCGCTCAGCCACCGCGGCATCACCTACCTGCGGGCCACCCCCGAGCGGGTCTGGCACGCGCTCACCAACGCCGACGAGTCCGGCCTCTACTGGGGCCACCGCAACGTCTCCACCTGGCTGCTCGGCGCACCCTGGGAACACCAGCGGACCGACGGCTCCGGCATCGCCGACGTCATCGGCACCGTCGAGGCCGTCGACCGCCCGCACCGGCTGGTCACCACCTGGGCCGGCCCGCAGGAGGAACGCACCGGCTGGCCGTCCCGGGTCACCTTCGAGATCCAGGGCTGGCAGGACCTCACCCGGCTCACCGTCATCCACGAGAACCTCGCCGACGAGGCCCAGCGGGCGGACGCCGAACAGGGCTGGTCGGCGGTGCTCGCCAACCTCAAGACCTACCTGGAGACCGGTCACCCGCTGCCGCAGCAGCCCTGGCTGATGCCCTGACCGCGACGCCACTGGGAAGCGCCCGGTCTACCCCGCCGGGCGCTCCGCCTCGTCGGAGGCGCGTCAGCCAGGGGACCCCCCGCCCGGGGACCGCCCACCACGGGACCGCCCACCGCGGGCCCGCTCGCCGCGCAGCAGGCGGCGCAGCCAGGCGTAGCGGGAGAACCGCTCCCGGTTCGCCACCGAGGCCCGGTCCAGCTCCTCCATCAGCCTCCGGCCGCGGTGCTCCAGGTCCATCTCGTCCAGGATGCGGTCCACCTCGGCCAGTATCGAGCCGTGCAGCTGCCATGCCTCCGGATGCTCCTGGACCTTGCGCAGCAGCACCTGGGCGACGTTCTCCCGGCAGACCCAGGCCGCCGCCAGCTCGGCGGTCAGCCGTTCCTCGGCCTCCTCGGCGCTGCGGCTGACCTGGGTGGTCACCAGGACCGCGTAGCTCACCACCGCGCCGCCCACGTGCGCCAGCAGCTCCTCCAGCCCCGCCGCGATGTCCGGCGGGAAGAGCCGTTCGCCGGGGGCGCGCCGTTTGGCCAGGTCGGTCAGCGAGCGGGCCAGCACCCGGATCACCACGACGCAGATCTCCAGGGTGTCCAGCCCGGTGCGCAGCACCAGCCGGGACAGCAGCCCCTCGCTGATCCGCGGGTTGAAGCGCAGGCTGTCCTCCGCCTGGCGCAGTGCCGCGTCCACGTCGGCGATCGCCTGGTCCAGCCGTCGGGCCTCGTGCAGCCGCTCGGCGGCCCGGGCCACCGGGGTGGGGCGGCCCAGCTCCTCGGAGATGTCCAGCAGCAGCTGGCGGGCCCGCCGGGCGAGGTCCTCGATGGACTCCCCGGCGGTGTCCACCCAGACCGGCGGCGCGAACAGCAGGTTGAACAGCAGGCCGACGGCGGCGCCGATGAGCGTCTCCAGCACCCGGTCCCAGGCCTGCGAGGCCAGCTTGGTCACGCCCAGGATCAGCATCGCGCTGATCGCGACCTCCTGGACGAACTCCTCGACCCGGACGAACCGGCCGACGACCAGCGACGCCAGGATGATCAGCCCGAGGCTCCACCAGGAGAGCCCGACCACGGCGCTGAACCCGATCGCGATCAGTACCCCGACCACCACCGAGTTGACCCGGCGGATGCTGGTCTTGAGCGTCGAGTAGACGGTGACCTGGACGACCAGCAACGCGGTCAGCGGCGCCGTCAGCGGGGCGGGCTCGCTGCTCAGCTGGGTCGCCACCGCATAGGCGAGGGTGGCCGCGACGGTGGCCCGGACGGTCTGGACCACGAAGGGTTCTCGGGCGCTGCGGCGGACCAGGTCCGCGAGTCTCTCCGGGAGAAGGGCCATGTCGCCCTTCTTTCCCCGCGGCCGCCGTTCACACCGCTCCCGGGGCGCTCCGGCACCCGTACGCCCGCATCGGCCCGGGGCGGTCCGCCGCCGGAACCCGCTAGTTGTCGCGGTTGAAGCGCAGCTTCCAGGGGGCCAGCGCGGACTCGACCTGCACGCCCATGCTCATCTTGGAGGCGCCCTCGATCCGCTCCTCGAAGCGGATCGGCACCTCGCGGATCGACAGGCCCTGCTTGACGACCCGGTAGTTCATCTCGACCTGGAACGAGTAGCCGTTGCTCTGCACGGTCGGCAGGTCGATGGCGCGCAGGGTGCTCGCGCGCCAGGCCTTGAACCCGGCGGTGGCGTCCCTGACCCCGAGGCTCAGGATCGCGTTGACGTAGAAGTTCGCCCAGGCGGACAGCGCCTTGCGGTGCCAGGGCCACTCCTCGGCGGTCGAGCCGCCGGGGACGTAGCGGGAGCCCAGCACCACGGCGGTGTCGTCGGCGAGCAGCGTCTCGACCATCACGGGTATCGCCGAGGCCGGGTGGGAGAGGTCGGCGTCCATCTGCACCACCACGTCGGCGCCCTCGTCCAGGGCCTTGGCCATGCCGGCCAGGTAGGCGCGGCCGAGGCCGTCCTTCTCGGTGCGGTGCAGCACGCCCACGGTGCCGCCGGAGTCCGCGGCGAGCTTGTCGGCGATCTCGCCGGTGCCGTCGGGCGAGCTGTCGTCGACCACCAGCAGGTGCAGGTTGGGCACCGGAAGCTCCGCGAGCATGCCCGCGAGGACCGGGAGGTTCTCCCGCTCGTTGTACGTGGGGACGACCACAACGACCTTGGGGGAGGCCTCGACCATGTTCTGTTTCCCTCGTGCCTGCTCCGGATGGGACCGTGCGAGTCTAACCGGCGTGGTGGCCGCCTCCTGCCCCGCCCGGGGTGGGAAATCCGTTCGACCGCGATGGGCCGATGTGGGACGCTGCCGCCGCCCTGTCCGAACGCCGACCCGGAGCCCTCCTTGACGATCCGTCGCAGCACCGCCCTGCCCGTCACCGCCCTGGTCCTCGCGCTGGCCGCACTGACCGGCTGCGGCGCCGACGGCGCCGCTCCGCCGCCGGCCGCCGCCACGACCGGAGCGTCCACCGGGGCCACCACCGGCGCACCGGCCGAAGCAACCGGAGACCCGGCCGACGCGACCGGTGCACCCGCCGACGCGACCGGAGCCTTCGACCCCGCGGTCGCGATCGCCCACCGCTCCCGGGAGCCGTACGCCGCGACCCTCGAGATGACCGCCGAGAGGGGTGAGGGCGCCGAGAAGGAGGTGACCACCGCCACCGGCCGGTCGAACCACAACACCCCGGCCGAGGGATCCCGCCTGGAGACCAAGATGGTCCGTGGGTCCTTCGTCCTGGCCTGGGAGGAGACGGTGACCATCGACCAGGCCGTCTACCGGCGGAGCAAGGAGACGGGCGAGACCCGGTGGACGACGGACCAGAAGCCCCCGGCGAGCGTCGGCGTCGGCACGTACGACACCGACGGCTACGCCAAGGTCCTGCTGGACGCCGGGCCCGCCGCCCGCAAGGGCATGGAGACCGAGGCGGGCGTGCCGGTGTTCCACCTGGCCGCCCGGCTCTCACCGGAGCAGCTGCGCCGTGCGGACCCGGGCTACGGGGTCGGGCGGCAGAACGAGGGCACGGAGGCGGCCGACGTCCAGCTGTGGATCGACCGGCTCGGCCGGACGGTCCGCTCCGAGCGGTCGACGGTGGTCGCCGGCAAGCCGGTCGTGACGAAGGAGCGCAGCTCGGACTTCGGCCCCGTGGAGACCTACACCCCGCCGGCCGCCGGCTGAGCCGGGCCCGCTACGCGGTGCCGTAGACGGCGGCCAGGTTGTCCTGGGCCGGGCGGGCCCGCCCGGCCGGGCCGGCGGCGAAGGCGCGCAGGACGTTCTCGGTGACCTGCCGGACCAGGTCCCCGGCGTGCACGTCGATCCCGTGGTCGGCCCGGCTGCCGCCGGGGCCGCGCGCCTCCAGCGCCTCGACCCAGCGCATCGTCCCGGTGGCGAACACCCCGGCGCCGCTCGGCACGGTGTAGTAGGCGGTGTCGGAGTGGGAGCGGCGGCCGTCGCACACCACGGGGGAGTGGGCGATCACCTCGATCGGGCGCGGGGTGGGGAAGCCGGTGTGCACCCGGTCGTACTCGACCCCGACCAGGTGGGGGAACGAGGCCCCGGCGGCGACGCCCGTCCCCTCGAAGGCCCAGTGCCCGGGCGAGCTGACCACGTACGGGGCGTCCACCGGGTAGCCGTCGTAGATGACGCCGAGCATCGAGCTCTCCGGGTCGGCGCCCGGGCCGGCCCGGAAGTCGGTGGTCGCCGGGGCGCCGGACTGGTGGCCGGGGTCCTGCGCCCAGGCGTCCTTGTAGCAGACCACCGTGCGGTCCGGCCCGAGCTCGGTCGGCTCGAAGCGGACCCGGCGGAAGCAGCAGTTGGCGCCCAGGATCGCCAGGTTGGTCCCGGAGTCCCGGGCCGCGACCACGTTGGCCCGCTGCTCGGGGGACCAGTACTCGTCGTGGCCGAGCGACAGCACGGCGCTCGCCCCGGTCAGCAGGCCCGGCTCGCGGGCCACGTCGATGCCGGTGGTGTACGCGAGCGGCAGGCCGAGCCGCTCGGCGAGGGCGACCAGCGGCGCCTCGTAGACCAGGAACAGCCCGGCGCCGTGGTCGTAGTCGTACGGCCGGTCGAAGACGACCTTCAGCGAGCGGGTGGCCAGGGTGCCGGTCGGGCCGTTGTAGAGGCTGTGGCCGCCCCACTCGTTGTAGGCCTGCCAGGTCGCCGGGGCGCTCATGATCACGGTCCGGCCGGCGGTGCTCGCCGAGCGGACGGTGAGCGGGACGTAGCGGCGGCCGGAGCCGTCCTCGGCGTCCAGGCGCAGCAGGTAGGCGCCCTCGGGCCAGCCCGCGGTGTCCACCGCGAGGGTGCGCTCCCAGTCGGTCAGCACGGTGCGGGTGGCCTGGTCCACGTGCGGTGCGGGCTGCTTGGCGCCGGGGACGTGCTCGCGGCGCCAGACCAGCCGGGCGCGGGCGCCGTCGTACCAGCCCATCCGGTAGGCGGAGACGGTGAAGGCCGCGGCGGGGGTCGAGACGTGCAGGCCGAAGGACTCGCCGGGCAGGACGCTGACCCGGTCGGCGAAGCCCGCGATGGCGTCGTCGGGGCCGGGGTCGGTGATCTCCCAGTCGGGGTTGCCCGGGCGCGAGCGCTCGGTCGTCGGCCCGGTGTGCCCGTCCGCGGCCGGACCACCGGTGGCGGGGTCCCCGGGAGTGCCGGGGGCAGCGGCCGCCGCTGAGGACGGCTGCGCGGCGGCGGCAGGGTCCGGTCGGCGGGGGCCGCAGGAGGTGGCGGCGGCCGCCATCAGTCCCAGGCCCAGAATCCTCCGCCGGCTCGGCTCCGCCACCGCGACCTCCCTGTTTCCGTGTTCCCGTTCCGGGGTCCTGTCCCGGGTTCCCGGTCCGTGTTCCCGGTCCGTGTTGCCGGTCCCGTTCCGCGTTCCCGGGCGTTCCCGGACGTTTCCGGGCCCGGTCCGTGTTCGTGGGCGCGTCCGCCCGGCGTGCCGGGTGCGCGCGGACATCCTCGCGTGTTTCGCGAGGTCCGCGCAGGGCGCCGCGCCGCACCGGCCCGTGCGGTCGGGCGGTGCGGCGCGGCCGGGCGGGGCCTTCCGCCGGGGAGGGCCGTACGGGCGCACCCGGGTGTGTCGGCCCGCGCGGTTGCCCGGCCCCGGTGAGCCCGTCCCCTAGCCTGACCAGGCCCGCCGGGCGGCGGCCGCGGGGATCCGGAGCCGTGCGTGCCCGGCCGAGTCGTGGACAGGGGTGCACGTGGTTTCGTCGGGGTCGGCCGAGCCGGGGGCTGTGCCCTCCTCCCGGAGCGAGCGCTTCCGCGCCTGGATGCTGGAAGGCCTGGCCGACATGGCCAAACAGCACCCCGGTCCGCACGCCGAGGTCCCGCACGAGGAGGGCCGGCGCTGGTGGCGGGTGATGTGCCTGACCGGTCTGGACTACTTCTCCACGCTCGGCTACCAGCCCGGCATCGCCGCGCTCGCGGCCGGCCTGGTCTCGCCGCTGGCGACCATCGTGCTGGTGATCGTGACCCTGCTCGGCGCGCTGCCCGTCTACCGGAGGGTCGCCCAGGAGAGCCCGCACGGCCAGGGCTCGATCGCGATGCTGGAACGGCTGCTCTCCTTCTGGCAGGGCAAGCTCTTCGTGCTCACCCTGCTGGGCTTCGCAGCCACCGACTTCATGATCACCATCACCCTGTCCGCCGCCGACGCCAGCGCGCACCTGGTGGAGAACCCGCACCTGCACAGCGCCCTGACCGGCAAGCAGGTCCTGCTGACCATGATCATGATCGCGCTGCTCGGCGCGGTCTTCCTCAAGGGCTTCAGCGAGGCGATCGGCCTGGCCGTGGTGCTGGTCGCGGTGTACCTCTCGCTGAACGTCGTGGTGGTGGCCAACGGGCTGTGGCACGTGCTCAGCGAGCCGCACCTGTTCAGCGAATGGACGGACGCGCTGACCATGGAGCACGGCAACGCGCTCGCGATGATCGGCGTCGCGCTGATCGTCTTCCCGAAGCTGGCGCTCGGCCTGTCCGGCTTCGAGACCGGCGTGGCCGTGATGCCGCACATCGAGGGCGACCCGGACGACACCGAGGAGAAGCCCACCGGCCGGATCCGCGGCGCCCGCAAGCTGCTGACCACCGCCGCCGCGATCATGAGCGTGTTCCTGATCACCACCAGCTTCATCACCACCCTGCTCATCCCGGCCGACCAGTTCAAGGCCGGCGGCCAGGCCAACGGGCGGGCGCTGGCCTACCTCGCCCACGAGTACCTGGGCAACACCTTCGGCAGCATCTACGACCTCTCCACGATCGCCATCCTCTGGTTCGCCGGGGCCTCCGCGATGGCCGGACTGCTCAACCTGATGCCGCGCTACCTGCCCCGCTACGGCATGGCCCCGCACTGGGCCCGCGCGGTGCGGCCCACCGTCATCGTGCTCACCCTGATCGCCTTCCTGGTGACCTGGATCTTCGACGCCAGCGTGGACGCCCAGGGCGGCGCGTACGCGACCGGCGTGCTCGTGCTGATCAGCTCCGCCGCCATCGCCGTCACCATCGCCGCCCACAAGGCCGGGCAGCGCCGCTGGCGGGCCGGCTTCGCGGTGATCGCCGCGGTGTTCCTCTACACCACGGCGGTGAACATCGCCGAGCGGCCGGACGGCGTCAAGATCGGCGCCTGCTTCATCGCGGGCATCATGCTGGTCTCGTTCCTCTCCCGGCTCAAGCGCGCCTTCGAACTGCGCGTCACCGACGTGGTGCTCGACGATGTCGCGGAGCGGTTCGTCCGGGACTACACCCACCGCCCGCTGCGGCTGATCGCCAACGAGCCGAACAGCCGGGACCTCGCCGAGTACCGCGACAAGATCCACCAGATCCGGCGGGACAACGACATCCCGGCCGAGGACGACCTGGTCTTCGTCGAGGTCACCGTGCTCGACCCGTCCGACTTCGAGGCCGAACTGACCGTGCGCGGCGAGGTGCTGCACGGGCGGTACCGGGTGCTGACGCTGGAGAGCTCCAGCGTGCCGAACGCCCTGGCCGCCCTGCTGCTGCGGGTGCGCGACCTCACCGGGCAGCAGCCGCACATCTACTTCGAGTGGACCGAGGGCAACCCGTTCGCCCAGTTCCTGCGCTTCTTCCTGTTCGGGCAGGGAGAGATCGCGCCGGTCACCCGCGAGGTGCTGCGCGAGGCCGAACCGGACCGCTCACAGCGACCGGCCGTCCACGTGGGCTGAGCGCGGCCGGACGTGCACGTGGGCTGAGCGGCGCCGGCTCGCCGTGGCGGAGCGGGGCCGGCTCGCCCGTGGTGCAGAGGTCCCCGTCGGCCGGTCAGCGGTTCTGATGGGATCTGCTCCAGGCGGGGGCGACGAAGGCCACCAGGGCGACGGCGAAGGCGAGCTGCAGGATGTGGCGGATCCAGTCGATCCCCCCGGTGTGGCGGACGCCGATCCAGCCGGAGACGGCGTTGCCGAGCCAGGCCCCGGCGGCGCCGAGCAGCATGGTCAGCCACCACGGGATCGACTGCGGTCCGCGCAGGATGAGCTTGGCGATCACGCCCAGCACGAAGCCGATGAGCAGAATCCACAGGAGCTGGAACATCGCGGTCCACCTTCCGGGCGCTCCCGGGCGCGACGGCCCGGTGCGCCGAATCGCCGATGACGCGGGTTCGTCCCATGATCACCCGGATCGGGCGAACGGGCATGTCGACAGCGGACCGCGCAGGTCGGCGCCGTGCCGACGAGCCGCGCCAGGCCGGGATGGGCGAGAACGCGCCGCAGGTCGGGCCGGAAAGTCGCTGTCCGGCCTCGCGGCCGCACGGATAGGAATGGGCGGGACGCGGACGTACCGCGTCACCGAGAGGAGCCGACTCCCGTGATACGCCTTCGCAACCTCGCCCTGACCGTGGGCGGTGCCGCCGCCGCGCTGACCCTGACCATGGGGACGGCCCAGGCCGCGCCCGGTGACACCAGCACGAGCTGCTCCTCCTCGCTGACGCCGAGCGGCTTCGTGGACGTCCAGTGGTGGAACAGCGCCGGCTGCGGCTCCGGGTTCAACCCGAACACCAAGAAGATCATGCAGCTCACCGGCTACCCGGTCGGCACCGTCGTCAACGCCTGCGCCTCCACCTGGCCGCCGGCCGGCTGGACGATCGTGAGCAGCTTCTACAGCTCCGGCTGTCAGTACTCCTCGGTACCGAGCCTGGAGAAGAACTCCTGGCAACTCAAGCGCGTCTCCTGACGCCTGCGCACGATTCGGCGACCGGGCGAGATCCGGTGGCGGGGCGCGATCCGGTGGTGGGGCGTGGCTCCGCCGCCGGGTACGGCCCGCGACCGGGCCCGGCCCGGCGCCGGCGCTCGGCCCGACGGCGGCCGGGGCCTCAGCGGTCCCGGACCGCCGCGACGGCCTCGCGGACGTCCGGGTGCGGATCCTCCGCCAGGCCGGCCAGCACGTCGGCGACGCCCGGGGTGGACCAGCGGCCGACGGCCAGGACCAGGCCTTCCCGCACCGCCGGGTCCGGATGGGAGGCCAGGTGGGCGAGCCGGTCCACCGGGCCGCGTCGGCGCATGCCGAGCCAGTACAGCGCGGAGCGCAGTTCGGCGGGGTCGCCCGGTTCGCCGGCCGCCGCGATCCGCGCGAGCAGTACGGCTACGGGCGGCGGCGGGCCGTCCAGCGGGTGCGGGTTGCGCTCGCGCAGCCGGCGGCTGCCGTACTCGCCGTAGATCCGGCAGCCCTGACAGGTGCAGGGCCGGGTGCCGTGGGCGCCCGGCACATAGCGCCAGCCGGTGACCTGCGGCACGGCGCGGACCCGGTGCACCTCCCGGGCGCCCACCGCGCGCGGCAGGAACACCTCCCAGCCGCGCGGGTCGGCCAGTGCGCCGATCCGCCGGACCGCCTCGGCCGCCCGCAGCCGCCGCTGGGCGTCCAGGGCGCGGTCGCGGTAGTGGCCGACCAGGACCTCCTGTTCGTCGTCCAGCCTGAGGTGCACCGCGATCAGTGCGCCCTTGGGGCCGAACCGGGCCAGCTCGCGCAGCCACTGGTGGGTCAGCGTGTACGAGGGCAGCACGGGGAAGCAGTACACCCCGCGCGTGCCGCCCTGGCCCCGGCTGTCGGCGCGGATTCCGGCGCGGCGGATGCGCGGCGCGTTCGCCGCGGAGGTCAGATGCACGAACATCGCCATGGGGCGCGATCCTAGCGAGCGACCGGGTGGCGTTCCGAGCCGTTTTTCCGAGCCGCCCTTCCGAGCCGATTTATGAGCCGTTTTCTGAGCCGATTCTCGGGCTTTCCCCCTGGGGCGTGGCCCGCCCGGTCCGGCCTGGCCGGTTGCGGCTGCCGCGTCCGTGGTTGAAGGCCGCGGCGGGTCAGGCGGTGCCCGTGCGGCGCTCGATCAGGGCGGCCAGTCCGTCCAGGATGCGCTCCAGGCCGAACTCCAGTGCCTGGTCGCGGCCGCCCGGGTCGGCCATGGCGGCGGCGACGGCGGGGAAACGGTCGGCGTGCTCCTGGACCACGGTGCCTAGGGCGGCGAGGAGTTCGGCCTCGGGGTTGTGGGCCGGGCCGGCGGCGCGGGACTGCGCGGCGATCCCGCGCACGTGCCCGGTGAGCAGCACGGCGGCGTCCATCCGTTCGGGGCCGGTCAGTCCGTGGCCGTCGAGCGCCGCCACCACCCGTTCCAGCCAGGCGAGTTCCCTCGGTCCGATGACCCGTGCGCCGACGGTGGCGTCCAGCAGCCACGGATGCCGGGCGAAGGAGTCGGCCAAGTGGTGGGCCCAGGCGGTGAGTTGCTCCCGCCAGTCGGCGTCCTGCGGGGCGTCCGGGGGGGTGTCGACGGCCGACTCGACCATCAGGGCGATCAGTTCGGCCTTGCCGGGGACGTAGCGGTAGAGCGACATCTTGGTGAAGTCGAGCAGCCCGGCCACCTTCTGCATGGAGACCGCGCCGAGCCCCTCCGCGTCGGCGACCTCGACCCCGGCCGCGGCGATCCGCTCCAGGCTCAGGGCGGGCTTCGGCCCCCGGGTGGGCTTGGCGGGCGGCCCCCAGAGCAGCCGCACCGTGTCGTTCGCCGCCTCGGCCATCATCCGCTCCCGTCCTGCGCCGCCTCCTGGGGTTGTCCTTCCAGGCCAACTGTGTCTACCGTACACAGCAACAAACAGTGTCCGCGAGACACAGTTTCCTGATCCTCGAACGGAGTGGTTTCCATGAGCACCAAGGTCCTGATCTCGGGCGCGAGCATCGCCGGCCCCGCCCTGGCCCACTGGCTGGGCAGGTACGGCTTCGAGGTGACCGTGGTCGAGCTGGCCCCCGCACTGCGCGACGGCGGTCAGGACGTCGACTTCCGCGGCCGCACCCACCTGACCGTGCTGGAGCGGATGGGGGTCCTGGAGGAACTGCGCACGCTCGGCACCGGCGGCAGCCCGATGACCTTCGTCGGCCCCGACGGGCGCCGGCTGCTGCACCTGCCCGCCGAATTCGCCGGCGGCGACCTGGAGGTCCCGCGCGGGGAACTGGCCCAGCTGCTCCACCGGCACAGCAGCGCCCATGCCGAGTACGTCTTCGGCGACTCGATCACCGCGCTGGAGGAGACCCCGAGCGGAGTCCGGGTCGCCTTCCGGCACGCGGCACCGCGCGAGTTCGACCTGGTGGTCGGCGCCGACGGACTGCACTCCAACGTCCGCCGGCTCGCCTTCGGCCCCGAGCGGCGCTACGTCCGCCACCTCGGCTACTACGCGGCCACCTGGCAGCTGCCCAACGACCTCGGGCTGCCGCCGGGCGGGATCGGCCTCAACGTCCCCGGCCGGCTGATGTCCGTCGGCGCCGACCATCGCGACCCGAGCCGGGCCGGCGCGTTCTGCCTCTTCGCCTCGCCCGAGCTGCGCTACGACCGCCACGACCCGGCCCGGCAGAAGGCACTGGTCCGGGCCGCCTTCGCGGGCCTCGGCTGGCGGGTGCCGTACCTGCTGGAGAGCCTGGACGCCGCCCCCGAGCCGTACTTCGACTCGATCAGCCGCGCCGACGTGCCCGCCTGGTCCACCGGCCGGATCGCCCTGATCGGCGACGCCGCCTGCGGGGCGACCATCGGCGGCATGGGCACCGGCACGGCGGTGGTGGCCGCGTACGTCCTGGCGGGCGAGCTGGCCCGGGCGCGCGGCGACCACCGGGCCGCCTTCGAGCGGTACGAGCGGCTGCTGCGCGGCTACGCGCAGGGCTGCCAGAAGGGCGGGGACCGGACCGGGCCGTTCCTCGCCCCGCGGACGGCCACGGGCCTGCGGTTCCGCAACGCGCTGCTCAACCGGCGCTGGGCGCTGGATCGGATGCTGGAGCTGGGGAAGCGGGTCAGCAGCGTCGAACTGCCGGACTACGAGCGGGAGTCGATCCGTCGGAGGGAGGTCGCGGGCTGAACGGGGGCGTTTGGCGGTGCCCTGGCCGGCCCTGCCTGACCTCGCCTTGTCCTGCCTTGCTGTGTTCCGCCTGCCCGCCCGGCGGTAGGGGGCGTGTTCGCAGGTCGGGGCCCAAGGTCCCACCCGTTCGGCCCCTTGGCCCCTGGCGATCGGGGCCGCCGCGAGCGATGCTGCCGGTACCGGCCGGAACGATCCGTGTCCGGTCGGAGCAGGATCGTTGGACGAGGTGAACCGGCGTGCGGCATGCCACCGTCGAATCCGTGATGACCAGCCCCGTCGTCCTGGTCTCACCGGAGACCGGATTCCGGGAGATCGTGGCGCTACTGAGCGACTACGACATCACCGGCGTACCCGTGGTGGACCCGGAGGCGCGGCCGCTCGGCGTGGTCTCGGAGGCCGACCTGCTGCGCACCCTGGCCGCCCAGGAGGACCCGGCCAGCCTGCTGCCCGCGCCGGAGTCGGCGCAGGCGGGCCCGGACGGCGAGGTGACCGCGGCCGACCTGATGACGGCGCAGCCGGTCTGCACCACCCCGGACACCAGCATCGTCGCGGCGGCGCGGCTGATGAGCCGGCACGGCCTGAAACGGCTGCCGGTGCTGGACGAGGAGGGGCGGGTCATCGGCATGGTCAGCCGCGGCGACCTGCTGCGGGTGTTCCTGCGCGAGGACGTGGTGATCCGGCGCGAGATCGTCGAGGAGGTGCTCGGCCGGATCGACGGGGTCAGCCCGGCGCAGATCGGGGTGGAGGTCAACCAGGGGCGGGTGGTGCTGAGCGGCACCGTGCCCGAGCCGCACCTGGTACCGATCGTGCTCAACCTGTGCCGCTCGGTGGACGGGGTGGTCTCGGTGACCGACCGGCTCGGGGCCGAAGGGGCGCAGCCGGTCGGCTGACCGCCGCGAAAGCCGCCCCGGATCGCACGTTCGTCTCGGACCCGAACGATCCGCTTCGCATACTGCGGAGGGTATCGGGTAACTCACCCTGTGTGCCCGGCGGTGCGGACCTCCGGGACACCGGAGCTTCGGGGAGGCGGCCGTGGCGGTCGTGTTCGACGCGGACTTCACTTCGACCAGTCAGTGGATCGCCGGGCGCAGCAGCGCCTATCCCCGGATGGGGCCGACCAACCGGAGCGACCACAAACTCGACTACCTCAGCCGCGACTACTGCCCCGACGGGGTGTTCGCGGCGGTGCGGCGGCATAGCGGCGGGCTGTGGAGCTGCAACCTGCTGACCACCGAGGGTAGTCCGGACGGTTTCCAACTCCGTGCCGGGGACGTGCTGTCGGCGAGCGTGACGCTGCCCGTCGAGCTCGGCGCCTGGCCGGCGATCTGGAGCTGGCGGGACGGCGGCAACGAGGTGGACTTCTTCGAGTACCACCCGGACAACCCCGACCTGCTGGAGATCTCCAACCACGTCCGGGGCGGCTACCGGTACTGGCACGGCGCGAGCGCGGGGATCGGGCCGGGGGCGACCTTCGACCTGCGGGTGGTGCTCGGCGCGAACTCGGTGGACTGGTACGTGGAGGACGAGTTGGTCTACGCGGACCTGCACGGCGTCGGTGCCGGGTGGCACGCGTACCTGATCGTCAACATGTCGGTCGCGGACGGGACGTACCACCCCCGGCCGCCCTACGGGGGGCCGGACCGGCTGAGCTGGGTGTGCCACAGCCTGCAGGTCGAGCGCTGAGCGGTCGGGCGCTGTGCGGGCGGGCGCTCCTGCGTGGTGACGCGCCTACGGCTCGTGGGGGGCGAAGGCGGCGGTGATCGGGCCACGGGGGGTGTACCCGCCGCGTGGGTCGAGCGGGGTGAGTAGGGTGTGCGGGTCGCGTCGGCCGTGCGGTCCGCTCAGGCCGGGCAGGCCGTTCATGCCGGGTGAGCCGTACGAGCCGGGTGAGCCGTACGGGCCGGAACGCTGGAACCAGACCCCCCGGCGGTGCGGGCCGATGTGGGCGGGGTCGGTCACGTACAGGTCGTCGCGCGGGGCGCGCTCGTTACCCGGGGCGAGCGCCGCGTCCACGGCGCGGTCGGCGATCGCGTGCAGCAGCGCGGTGGCGGTGGACTCGGCGGCGGCCGGCGCGATGGCGAGAGCGGCGAGCTCGGCCCAGAGCGCGGTGGTGACGTAGTCGATCGGGGAGTGGCCGAGCGCCGGGTGGGGGCGCGGGTCCGGGTAGCGCCGCAGCACCCCGGCGGCGACGAGCTGCTCGGGGGAGCGGTGGTCGTCCTGCCCCTGGAAGGCCATGAATGGCGGCTGGTGAGCCGTGGGCCGCTGGGGTTGGGGCCTGGGCGGCGGGTGGTGGGTCACGAGCGGCACGCTACCCCGGTGGGCGCCGAGCGGAGTGCCGGACCGTTTTCTCAGACTTCCCTCACGCCGCTTTCACCGCTGGCGGGCGCACGATGGTGGTAGGCGCTGCTCACCTCGGCGGGCCCGACGGGGCCGGAGGAGGAGGTCCTGATGAGGTACTGGCACGGACACGGCCACGGCATGGGTGGCTGGGGCGTGGGATTCATGGCGTTCGGGACGCTGATGCTCCTGGTGATCGTCGTGCTCCTGGCCATGGCCCTGTTCCGCTACGTGTCGCGCACGCGGCAGCCGATCCCGCCCGGTCGGGCGGCTCCGGGTGCCGGTGGATCCGGGGCGGGAGGCCCGCAGGGCTGGGGCCAGGTGGGCCAGGGGAGCCAAGGAGGCCAGGGGACGCCGCCGGAGCAGTTGCTCGCGGAGCGGTTCGCACGGGGCGAGATCGATGCGGAGGAGTACCGGCACCGACTGGAGACGCTGCGTTCGGCGAACGGGCCGGGCGGCGATTGACCCCGGGGTGACACTGGGCGGGCCCGCCGCAGTTCGCGTGCGGCGGGCCCGCCCGGGTCGGCGGCGCCGGGGTGACCGGTCAGCGGGGGGTGACCGGTCTGGGGCCTCGGCGACCGGCCGATGGCCGAGCGCTTACTCGACGACCAGCTCGACCGGGATGTTGCCCCGGGTGGCGCGGGAGTACGGGCAGACCTCGTGCGCCTGCTTGACCAGCAGTTCGCCGGTCTCGCCCGCGAGGGACTCGGGCAGCTCGACGCGCAGCACGACGGCGAGGCCGAAGCCGGCCCCGTCCTTGCCGATGGACACCTCGGCGGTCACCGAGACCTCGCTGGTGTCCACCCGGGCCTGCCGGCCGACCAGGCCGAGGGCGCTGGCGAAGCAGGCGGCGTAGCCGGCGGCGAAGAGCTGCTCGGGGTTGGTCCCCTGGCCGCTGCCACCGAGCGCCGGCGGCATGGCCAGCGCGAGGTCCAGCTGCCCGTCGGAGCTGACGGCACGGCCCTCCCGGCCGTTGGCGGTGGCGGCTGCGGTGTAGAGCGCGTCCATGGTGGCGTCCCTTCAGGTCCTGGGTGTTCCTGCGGTCGGTTGTCCGGGCGGTCGTCCGCCCGGTGTGCTTCGCGGCGGCCGCTGGGGCGTCGCTGCGCTGAGATAAGTAGAGCACGCAATTCAATTGCGCACAACTCAATGGCGCGATGGCGATCGGTACCATGGGTTCATGACCACCCACCCCGGCATGGCCGATGAGGAGCTGCTCCGCCTCGACCAGCAGATCTGTTTCTCGCTCAACGCGGCCTCCCGCGCCTTCGGTGGCGTGTACCGGGTGCTGCTGCGGGACCTCGGGCTGACCTACCCGCAGTACCTGGTCATGCTGGTGCTGTGGGAGGAGGGCGAACTGCCCGTCAAGCGGATCGGCGAACGGCTGCGGCTGGACTCCGGGACGCTCTCCCCGCTGCTCAAGCGGCTGGAGGCGGCCGGGCTGGTTCGCCGCGAGCGCAGCCCGGAGGACGAGCGCTCGGTCACCGTCCGCCTGACCTCCGAGGGGTCGGCGCTGCGCGAGCGGGCCGGGCAGGTCCCGCGCAGGCTGCTCGCGGCCACCGAACTGCCGGTCGAGGATCTCGCCGCGCTGCGCGGGCTGCTGGACCGGGTGACCGCCGCGCTGGACGCGGCGGAGGTGGAGCCGGCTCCATAGGGGCTGGTGGGTCCGTGGGGGTGCGGGAGCCGGGGGTGGGTTCGTGAGGCTTGTCAAGAAGCCCTCTTGTGCCCTGTGATCTGGGTCACATTGTGGCCCCTCCGGTCAAGCCCGTGAGGGCGAAGCGGCAGGTCAGCCGTGCTGTTCAGAAGTGAACGGAAACGTTCGGCAATTGTCCGCCCGATCCGGTCAACATCCCGGAGCTCCCGGACGGTTACACCACGAGCCCCCAAGGGGCCGTCGGCGTGCCACCCGGTGGGCCGGCCAGCTGACCGACGAAAGGGGGGCCCGCGTGAGCACTCCCGGGCCGGGCGAGGAGCGGGGCCTGCGAGCCGACCCGCTCGGCGACCTGCCGAACGACTTCGAGGCCTTCTTCACCCGCGAGAACTCGGGTTACCTCCGCTACGCCCAGCAGCGCCTGCGGCACCGTGAGGACGCCCAGGACGCCGTCCAGAACGCGGGCACCACGCTCTACAAGAACTGGCGCCGGGCCCTGGCCAGTCCCGATCCGCAGGCCTTCGCCTTCAAGGTCGTCAAGGACGCGGTCCTGGACGTTCTGCGCGAGCGCCGCCGCACCGAACGCAAGCGACTGCGGGTGATCGCCCAGCGCCGTCCCGACACCAGCCAGGACGAGCTGAACGAGCTCGCCGAACTGGACGCCCTGGACTGGGCGATGGAGGAACTCGCGCGGGCCGCACCGGTCCAGGCCGACGTGGTCCGGCTGCGGCAGGCGGGACTGTCGTACCACGACATCGGACGGTCCCTCGGCATCGCGCACACCACCGCCCGGACCTACTACAGCCTCGGGCGGCGCCACCTGGAGTACCTGTTGGAGCACCCGGACGACGGCGGGGCGCGGACATGAAGGCGGACATGAAGGTCGTGGACCTGCTGCGCGTGCACGCCGTCGAGCTGACGCGGGAGCTCGACGACCACGATCCGGTGGACTTCACGCGCCGGCTGGCCGAACGGCTCGCCGCCGCCCGACGGCTCGCCCCGACGGTGCGCGAACGCCCCGCCCGGCCGCCCGCCGGTGTCCGGCCGCCGCACGCTCCGGCGGCGGGGCCGAGCCCGGGTACGGCCACGGGGGCGGGCTCAGGGCTCGGTGCGGGGGCCGGGACGGGCGCCGGCTCCGGTCCGGGGTCGGGGCCCGGTTCCGGTGCTGTCCCGGGGCAGGCCCGGTGGGCCGGAGGGCGGGCGGAGCTGCGGCGTGACCTGCGGCACCTGTGCGCGGGGGTGGCGGGCGCGGTCGAGCCGGGGGAACTGGCCCTGGACCTCGAACTCGCCGAGAAGACCGCCTTCCGCACCCTCGGCTGCCTGCTGTACGGCATGGGCCGCACGGCGGACGGCGTCTTCTGGTGGCGGATAGCCGCCCAGTACGGGGACCAGCTGGCCGTGCACTGCCTGGCGGTGCACTACACCGCCGAGGGCGAGCGGTGCGACGCGGCCCACTGGGCCGCCCAGGCCCAGGACCTCAGTGGCCCGGGCCGGCTGCCGCAGCTGGCGCCGGACGTGCGGCCCGGTGGGGCGGCGGAACTGGCGCGGTTGCTGGCGGAGCGCTACGACGGCGAGATCCTGCTGACGGTGCGGGAGGCGGTCGCGGTGCGGCCGAGGGCCGACCCCGGGCGGTTGGGGGTCCGGGCCGTGCGGGGGCGGGGGACAGTGCGGATTCGGTGACCGGTGCTGGTGCTGGTGCCGGTGCCGGTGCCGGTGCCGGTGTCGGTGCTGGGGCCCGGGTGCGGGTACCGGGCACGGGTGGGGCTGGGGAGTGGTCGGGCCGGGGATTCAGGTGAGCCCGGAGACGGCGGCGCCCAGGTACTCGGCGCCGAGCAGCAGCGGAACGACGACCATGATCGCCGCGTTGTGCGTGGCCGTCCAGGCCCGCAACTCGCCGAGCGAGTGCCGCGCGCGATCGTCGGCCCGGAGGTGGACCGCGAAGGGCACCAGGGTGCCCAGTGAGCCGAGCAGCACCAGCACGGCGGCGGCCACCACCTTCCCCCCGCCGCCGGTCGGGGCAGCAGCGATGGAGGCGGCGCCTCCGACGGCCGGGACCAGGGTCGTCGGACGGGCCATGACCAGGACGAGGGCGAGACCGGCGGACCGGGCGGTGGACAGCCGGTCGATCGAGAGCAGCCACTCCGGCGGCGCGGTGACCCGGCCGGGGCGCGGCCGCTCGCGCCACTGCCGGGCGGCCAGCAGGAGGAGCACGGCGCCGAGGGCGAGCTTCAGCCAGGACGGCCACGTCGGCGTGGTGTGGGCGGGGTTCAACGCGATTCCCGCCGCCACGACGGCGGCCACCACCGCGGTCAGGCCGAGCAGCCAGCCGATCGTGAAGGCGATCCCGTTGGCCTGGCCACGCGGGGAGGCGAGGATCAGGAGGACGGCGATCAGCGGCAGCGGGCTGAGCGCGACCGCTACCGCGGAGGCCAGCATCGGTCCGATCGCCTCACCCATCCCCGCACCTGCCTTCCCGTCGGCGGGCGCCGTCCGCCATTCAGCTACCGACGGGCGGGCGGCGCACGGCCGGCGCCGCCGTTCGGGTGAGGAGGGGGCTGGGCTGTGCGTGGGCGGCGAGCGGATGGTGAGCGGCGGAGGGCCGCCGCACCGCAGGGTGCGACGGCCCTCCGTGGGCGCGAGGTGCGTCAGTCGGTGCCGGACTCGATCGCCGCGTGGTCGAGCGCGCTCGGGTCCTCCTCGTCACCGGTGCCGGCGGCGATGGGAGCCGCGCCGCCCGGGGCGAGCTCGCCGATCAGGCCGCTCCACGGCGCCAGCTGGCCGTGCACCGCGTACTGCTCCAGCTTGCTGCGCGAGTCGGCGATGTCGAGGTTGCGCATGGTCAGCTGGCCGATGCGGTCGTCCGGGACGAACGCGGCGTCGACGCTGCGCTCCATCGACAGCTTCTCGGGGTGGTAGCTGAAGTTGGGGCCCTGGGTGTCGATGACCGAGTAGTCCTGGCCGCGCCGCAGGCGCAGGGTGACGCTGCCGGTGACCGGGTGGCCGATCCAGCGCTGGATGCTGTCCCGGAGCATCAGCGACTGCGGGTCGAACCAGCGGCCCTCGTAGAGCAGCCGGCCGAGCCGCCGGCCCTGGGTGTGGTAGGTGGCGAGGGTGTCCTCGTTGTGGATGGCGTTCAGCAGCCGCTCGTAAGCGATGTGCAGCAGCGCCATGCCCGGGGCCTCGTAGATGCCGCGGCTCTTGGCCTCGATGATGCGGTTCTCGATCTGGTCCGACATGCCCAGACCGTGCCGGCCGCCGATGGTGTTGGCCTCGTGGACCAGGTCGACGGCATTGGCGAACTCCTGGCCGTTGATCCGGACCGGGCGGCCGAACTCGAACTCGACGGTGACGTCCTCGGTCTGGATCTCGACCGCCGGGTCCCAGAAGGCCACACCCATGATCGGGCTGACGATCTCCAGGGAGGCGTCCAGGTACTCGAGCCGCTTGGCCTCGTGGGTGGCGCCCCAGATGTTGGCGTCGGTGGAGTACGCCTTCTCGGCGGAGTCCCGGTAGGGCAGGTCGCGCTCGGCGAGCCACTCCGACATCTCCTTGCGGCCGCCGAGCTGGTCGACGAACGCCTGGTCCAGCCACGGCTTGTAGATCCGCAGGTTGGGGTTGGCGAGCAGACCATAGCGGTAGAACCGCTCGATGTCGTTGCCCTTGTAGGTGGAGCCGTCGCCCCAGATGGAAACGCCGTCCTCCTGCATGGCGCGCACCAGCAGGGTGCCGGTCACGGCGCGGCCCAACGGGGTGGTGTTGAAGTAGGTCTGCCCGGCGGAGCGGATGTGGAAGGCGCCGCAGGCGAGGGCGGCCAGACCCTCCTCGACCAGTGCGGCCCGGCAGTCGACCAGCCGGGCCTGCTCCGCGCCGTACGCGCGGCCACGGGCCGGGACGTCGGCGAGGTTCGGCTCGTCGTACTGGCCGATGTCGGCCGTGTAGGCGTAGGGGAAGGCACCGTGCTCGCGCATCCACGCAACGGCGACGGAGGTGTCCAACCCACCGGAGAATGCGATGCCGATCCGTTCACCGACCGGCAGCTTGCTCAAGACCTTCGACATGGATGCACCCTTGACCCGCGTGGAGCGGGCCCCTGATCTAGCGATGTGTGACGGGATTCGGCGTAATCGATCCGATGCCCGAACTCTGGCATAGATTTGCAGAGTAATGCAAGAGCATACGAAGGCCTGGGTGGCGCCGGGAGCTTGCCCGGCCGCCGCTCGCCGCCCGGTGAATCGGCTGACTTGCTTGGATGGAACGGGAGTTGAGGCGGATCAGGAGGCCGGGGCGGGTGCCCGGGTGCGCAGCCAGGCGCTGCGGGAGGCGAGCGCGCCCAGCCCGAGGGCGACCAGGTGACCGGCGTCGGCCAGCTGCTGGTCCAGGGCCCAGGCAGTGGCCAGGGCCAGGGCGAGCGCCGGCAGACCGTAGCGGCGCAGCGCGAGCGGGCCGAGCGCGAGGAGGAAGGCGCCGGTGGCGACCAGGCCGTAACTGATGCCCACGTCCCGGGCTCGGGAGAGCGCGCCCGGGATGCGGGCCGTCAGCATCACCCACATGGCACCCTCGGTGAGCAGGGTGGCGCCCAGGTGCCCGAAGACGAAGACCGCACCCGCCCGGGCCGGACCCCAGCGCCACTCGGCCAGGCCCAGGACGACGGCGACCGCCGCGATGCCCGCCCAGGACGGGACCCCGTCGACCACGAGGCCGCTGGTGAAGAGGGTCCACCACTTGCCCACCTCCATGTGGTGGACGTTGCTGCTGTTGTGCCGCACGAACCGGGCCCGCTCGGCGTGGCCCTGGCTCGCCAGCCAGGAGGCCGTCACGGTCAGCAGCAGGACGTACGCCGTGGTGAGCCGCAGTCGGGCGGCGGCGCTCAGCGCGGGGCGCCCGGAAGCATCGGGGCCGGTCGGTGTCCTCGTGGCGAGGCGATCGCTCATCTGCCTGGTGCCCTTGTTCGGCGGTTCCCGGAACCGGCTCGCCCGGTGCGTGGCCGGGATGGCCGCGGTCGGGACGGTCCGAGCGTCAGCGTACGCGAGCGGTGGGATGGGGTCGGGGCCCGGAGGCGGGGTGGGTGGAGGCGGCGTGCGCGGAGGGCCGGGGTGGCCGGGTGCGGGTACGGCGCGGGTGGCGGTGGGGCCGGGTGGGGGTGAGGGTGAGGGGAAGGAGTGTCGAGGAGGCGTCGATGGCCGACAGCACCACCAAGGGCTCCGAGGTGCACCGGCGGCCCCGGTGGGCGCGCACCGCCCACGCGGTGTGGGTGTATGTCCGGCGCGCGCCGGGCACCTACATCTGGCTGGCGATCCTGCTCGTCACCACCCAGGTGATCCGGCACGTCGATCCGGCGACCGCCGACCGCATCCTGGCACGGCGTTCGACCAACCTCCATCACCTCCAGGTCTCGCCGCTGCGCGTCCTGGTGACCAGCGCCTTTTGGATCGCGGGCGGCGGCTGGCCGTTCTACTTCCTGCTCTACAACCTCTTCCACGTGCCCGCCGAACGGTGGCTCGGCACGTTGCGCTGGATCTCGGTGGCGGCGCTCGCGCACGTCGGCGCCACCTATCTCAGCGAGGGTGTGCTCGGCTGGGCGATCCACCGAGGGCTGGCCCCGCCGAGGGCCGTCTACACCCTGGACTACGGCGTCAGCTACGCGCTGGCCGGAGTGGTCGCGGTACTCACCTATCTGATCGTGCGGCCTTGGCGGTACCTGTACGCGGCCGGGGTGTTGCTGGTCTACGGACTGGGCGTGCTGCAGAGCCGGGACTACACCAGTGTGGGCCACTTCAGTGCGGCCCTGATTGGCTTCGCCTGCTACCCGCTGACCCGGGACCGCCCGGGCTCCTTCGACCCGGTCGCCTCGGCCCGCACGCTCTGGCGGCGGGCACGTGGACGGTGACCGACGGCGGCGCGGCGCGATGGGGTGGGCCGGGCCGGCGGGCGGATCCCGGAGGTCGCCCGCCGACCGGGCCAGGTGGCGGGACGACTACCGGCCGACCCGCTGGGACACGCAGAGGATGTTGCCCTCGCTGTCCTTGAACCAGGCCGCGCGCATGCCCTCGCCCTCGGCGACGCCGTTGACGGTCTTCAGGCCGGGGAAGTCGTACTCCTCGAAGGTGATGCCGCGGTCGCGGAGGCCGGCCATCTCGCCGTCGAGGTCGGAGACCTTGAAGCTGGCGAGGGTGTGGGCGGCCTGCCCGCCGCTGGGGGTGCGGTAGACGGTGAACTCGGTGCCGCCGGTGTCGCAGACGAATTCCTCCTCACCTTCCTCGGTGAGCTTGAGGCCGAGGGTGTCGGTGTAGAAGGCCTTGGCGCGGGCGAGATCGGTGGCGGGGATGACTGCTTGCAGCGGAGCGTCTCCAAGCATGGTGTTTCGCCTCCTCCCTGTCACCAGGCTAGGGAGGTGCGGGCCGCACCGCCCGGTGGGCGCGGAACCGCTTCGGGCTGTGCGCGGGGGGTCGCCGGGTGTCATGCCGGGGCCAGCCTCCAGAGCGAGGTGATCTCGGCGGCGCGGGCGGCGCGGAGGAGGGGGTCGGCCCGGTCGGTGGCGGTGGCGGTGGCGGTGGCCCGAGGGTGGCGGGGGACGGTGTCGAGGCGTCCGGTGACGCGCAGTCCGGCTCCGGAGACGGCGCCGAGCAGTTCGGCGCGGGACCGCAGGCCGAGGCGTTCGGCGAGGTCGGACAGGACGAGCCAGCCCTCGCCGCCGGGCAGCAGACGGTCGGCCAGGCCGTCGAGGAAGCCGCGGAGCATCCGGCTGTCCCGGTCGTAGACGCCCTCGTCGAGGGTGGAGCTCGGCCGGCCGGGCAGCCATGGGGGATTGCACACGACCAGGGCGGCCCGGTCACACCCGGGAGGGTAGAGGACGGTGCCGGCGGTCTCGATGCGGTCGGTGAGATCGAGACGGCGGGCGTTGTCGCGGGCACAGGCGAGGGCGCGCGGATTGCTGTCGGTGACCAGGACCTCGCGCAGGCCGCGCCGGGCGAGGAGCGCGGCGAGCACGCCCGTTCCGGTGCCGAGGTCGTAGGCGGTGGGGTGGATCCGGGTGGCCGGTGGCAGTGGCGCCCGGGCGACGAGGTCGACGTACTCGCCGCGGACGGGGGAGAAGACCCCGTAGTGCGGGTGGATGCGGGCGCCGAGGGCCGGAACCTCGACGCCCCTGGTGTGCCACTGGTGCGCGCCGATCGCACCGAGGAGTTCGCGTAGGGACACGATTCTGTTGTCAAGGAGCGGTCCGTAGGCCGCCAGGCAGGCCTCGCGGACGTCGGGCGCCCGGTGGAGCCGGACGCGGAGATCCGCGTCGAGCGGCACCAGCAGCGTTCCGAGGACGCGCGCGAGGCGGGCGCGCTCCCGTCGGTGCTGCTGGAAGGCCTCGGCCGGGGAACCGGGGGCGGATCGGGGTCGGCGCCGCTCGGCGCGGCGGCGCATGGCGTGCAGGAGTCGGAGTGCGCCGGGGTAGTCGCCCCGCCAGAGCAGGGCGGTGCCCTCGCAGGCCAGCCGGTAGGCGGCCTCGGCGCCCAGGGTGTCGTCGGCGGCGATCAGGCGGCGCGGTGGGGGCGTGCCGTTCTCGCTGTGCCAGGGTGCGGGCAGCGCGGAGAGGGTGGACAAGGGGACGATGCTGGGCCGGTGGGTGTCGGACACCGGGGCTCCTCGTGGTCGCACGTGCAAGGGGGCACGAAGAGCACTTCGACGAGGAGGCGAGCAGCGGGCGCGTCGGGCCGTGGCGCAGCCGGGAGGCGGGCGCGGGCGTCAGGCCGGGTGCGGCTCACGCGTCGAAGCGCGAGCCGGGATGTCACCGAGCACGAGGCCCGGCACGACGGCGAGCCGTATGCCACTGATCATCTGCGGGCCTCCTTTCCGAACCTGCTGGTCCTGCGCGGTTGTTCGTACGCTTTCACGCAGAGTGGCCGGATCGCAACCGATTTATCACCGGCTCTGCGGCCAGCCGTGCGGCACGCGTTCCAGTACTCCCGCACCGAACAGCTCGTACAGCGGCAGGGTCTCCAGGTGGACGTAGCCGATGTGGCAGTCGCAGACCGGCAACGGGCAGGCACGCGACCGTAGTTGGGTGTGGTAGCTGCCGTCGTAGAGGTTGCCGAGGACGTCCCGGACGAAGTGGCAGCGGCGGACGGTGCCGTCACCGTCCACCGACAGCACGGACTCTCCGGTGCGGCAGGGCAGCCCGGCGCTGGGATGGGCGTACCGGCTGTAGCCGAAGTGCGGGTCGAGGGCGGCCCACCGGGCGGCCTCCGCGTCGGTGTAGCCGAGCCCCTCGGCGGCGTTGACCCACAGGTAGACGTCCTCGGCGAGTTCGGCGCGCAGCCGGCGGGCCTCGTCGAGGTGCTCGGGCTGGCCGACGACGCCCACGCTGTAGCGAACACCGAGCGCGTCCAGCTCGCGGCACTTGGCGAGGAAGCGGTCGCGGGTGACCTGGCCGGGGTGGAAGGTGACCCAGAGGGCGAGGGTGTCGAGGTCCGCCTCGGCGAGCCAGCCCGTGCGGCAGCTGAGGTTGGTCTGGATCGCGACGCGGCGGACGTGCGGCAGACGGCTCAGCTCGACCAGCGCGCGGCGGTACCAGGACCGCACCAGCCCCTCGCCCCAGGGGGTGAACAGCAGCGACAGGGTGTCGCCGGTGCCCGCGCGCCCGGCGGCCCAGCCGGTGAAGCGCTCCAACGCGGCCCGGTCGGCCCGCAGTTGCCCCGGGCTGTCGCGCCGCTTGGCGAACGGGCAGTACGGGCAGTCGTAGTCGCAGGAGGAGAGCGGACCGCGGTAGAGCAGGGTGAGGTCCCGCGTGCCGTCCTCCGACGGCGGGGAGGCGGAGGGCATGCCGAGGAAGGTCATTTCGCCTCGTACGCCGCCATCAGGGCCCGGACCTCGGGCGAGAACAGCATCGGCCCGACGGCGTCCGAGTGCGCCAGCCCCTCCGGGCTCAGCCGCAGGAACGCCGCGTCCTCCTCGGCGAGCCAGCCGCGCTCGGCGAACTCCGCCAGCTCCGCCGGGAAGTCCTCGACAGGTGAACTGCCGAACCGGGCACGGTAGTCCGCCAGCGGCATGCCATCGGCCTGGAGCAGCGACTGCACCAGGTGCCGCCGGCGCGGCTCCGCCCCGCCCATCCAGTGCCCCACCTCGGCACGGTGGAAGTCCTCGGTGGCGACGTAGTCGTCGATGATGCCGCGCACCTGGGTGGCGTTCACCGCGTAGTCGAAGGAGTAGTGCAGCCGGGAGGTGTAGGAGCGGGCGCCGCAGCCCAGGCCGACCATGCCGTCGGTCTGGCAGGCGTACTCGCTCGCCCCGGCCTGCGGGGAGGCGGCACGGCGGAACATCCGCAGCGACACCTGCTGGTAGCCGTGGGCGAGCAGGTGGTCGCGGCCGGCCCGGTAGAGCGCGAGCCGCCGGGCGTCCCAGGCGGAGCCGCTCTCCTGCTCCCCGCGCCGGGCCAGGCCGGTCAGCGGGCGGACGTACAGCGGGTAGAGGTACAGCTCCTCGGGCTGCCAGGCGAGCGCGGTGTCCAGCGAGCGGAGCCAGCTCGCCTCGGTCTGGCCGTCGATGCCGTAGATGAGGTCGATGTTGAGCACCGGGAACCCGGCCGCGCGGATCCGGCCGAGGGCGGCCTCCACCTCGGCCCGCTTCTGCGGGCGGACGGCGGAGCGCGCCTCGGCGTCGTCGAAGGACTGCACACCCAGGCTCAGCCGGGTGGTGCCCCGGGCGGCCAGCACCTCCAGCCGGTCGGCGGTCGCGGTGGCGGGCGAGGCCTCCACCGAGAGCGGTATCGCCCGCAGGTCGGCGCCCATCCGCCGTTCGGCGATGTCGCACAGCCGCTCCAGCTCACCGGCCGTCAGATAGGTGGGGGTGCCGCCGCCGAACGCGGCCAGCGCGAACCCGGCCCCGTCGTCCAGCGCCGCGCGCACCGCCGTGGCCTGCCGCTCCAGGGCGTCCAGGTAGGCCGTGGTCAGGCCGTCCGGGCTGCCGATCCGGGTGAACAGGTTGCAGAAGCCGCAGCGGACCTCGCAGAACGGGATGTGCAGGTAGAGCGAGAGCGCGTGCTGCGCCTCGTCGGCCCACAGCTCGCGCAGCGGCGGACGTTCGGGCAGCGGAAGGTAGGCCGTCTTGTGCGGGTACGCGTAGACGTATGACTGGTACGGCGAGTCCGGGCGCGGGGGTGCGGTGGTCATGCGCGCTCCTCGGAGGTCGCGGTGGTGCCCGTCGTCGATCGGGCGGGGAGGGTGAAGTGGGCGTACGGGACCGTCCAGACCACCTCGTGGCCGATCCGGTGCCCGGTGTAGCCGTCCTCGCCGTAGGCGGTGCCGTGGTCGGAGCAGACGATCGCGAAGCAGGGGCGGCGGGCGCTCATCGCGGCGAACAGCCGGCCGATGTGCGCGTCCACGTACTCCAGGGCGGCGGCGTGGCTGGCCCGCGAGTCCCCGTGCTCGCGGGTGGCGCCGGGCAGGTGGAACCAGTTCGGCTGGTGCAGCGCCGAGACGTTCAGGAAGAGGAACAGCGGCTGGTCGGCGGGCTGTTCGGCGGCGACCCGCTCGGCCCGGGCGACCTGCTCCTCGAAGGACGTCGGCGAAGCCACGCCCAACTCGGTTGCCCAGTGGCTCTCCTGGAAGAGGCCGGGGAGCACCGAGCCCAGCGGGCCCTGCTTGTTGAAGAACCCGACGCCGCCGATGCACACCGTGCGGTACCCGGCTGCGGCCAGGGCCGTCGGCAGGTCGAGGGCGTCGAAGACCCAGGTGCGCGAGGCGGTGCTCTCGGAGCCGGCGAAGCGGGCCGCGAACAGGCGCGGGTGCGGGCCGTCCGGGGAGGCCGGGGTCGGCAGGAAGCCGGCCAGGATCGCCTGGTGGGAGGCGTAGGTGAAGCTGCCGGGCGCGTGCCGGCGCTCCCAGCGGCCGCCGGGGAGGACGGCGGCGAGGTTCGGGATGCGGCCGGCGGCGGCCAGTTCCTCGGCGACGTCGAAGCGGAGCGTGTCGAGCGTGACGAGCAGCAGGTCGTGGCTGCCGACGACGGCGTTCATGTTGGGAGCAGGAGCAGGAGCGGGAGCGGGAGCGGGAGCCAGGGCGGAGGCGGTGGCGGTGGTCAGGTGGTTCATCGGGCGGGTTCCGTGATCTGGTGGTCCGTCGTCGCGGGCGACGACGGGGAGGGGGCGGTGAGCGCGGCCAGCTGGGCGCCGTAGGTGTCGAGGCCCTCGGCGGGGCCGCCGGGCAAGCCGGTGAGGTTGGGGAGTAGGTCGCCGAAGGCGTTCACCTCGCCGACCAGGGCGCGCCGCCAGCCGGCCGTGGGCAGCACGTCGACGCCGACCATCGGCGAGCCGGGGAAGCAGGCCGCCGCGCGCTCGGCCGTCTCCAGCAGGGCCGGCCAGCCCGGGCCGGCGGCCTCCCGGACCTGCTCGATGCTGCCCCGGGTGCCGCCGAGGTGCAGGTTGGTCATCGGCTGGGCGCTGGTGCGCACCACAGCGTGGGTGGCCCGGCCGGCGACCACCACGACCCGTAGGTCCGCCGAGCGCCCCGCCTGCGAGGCCTTCGGGATCCACTGTTCGACGTGCAGCCCGTCCGGCGCCAGGCCGTCGACGATCGCGGCGACCTCCCGCTCGGTTCGGTAGCGGCGCACCCGTAGCGAGTTGTGCAGGCCGCCGTCGGCGAGCTCCACCGAGGTGGTGGCCTGCAACTGCCCGCGCGGCCCGAACTCCAGGGCCATCACCCCGGAGGCGGAGGAGCCGTGCGCAGGCTTGACGAAGACCCGGTGCAGGCCGGCCTCGGCGAGGCGCTCGCGCAGGTGTTCCCAGCCGGTGACCTCGCCGCCGAGCGCCCTGGGCACCGGCACCCCCGCCGCGGTGAGCCGCGCGTGCGCCCGGCGCTTGTCGAACATCACGGCGATCTCCTCCGGATCGCCGAGCAGCCGTACGCCGGGCCGGGTGGCCAGCCCGCGCAGCGCGGCCATGACCCCCGTGTACCAGACGGCCGTGCCCTCGACCCTGGTCGGCGCGTAGCCGGGGCCGAGCGCCGGGCCGCGCAGCAGCCGATCGACCTCCGGCTCCTCGCCGGGCGACTCGATGCGCAGTAGCCCGCCCTCGGGCAGCCGGTACCGGCCGCGCAGCACGTCCAGCCAGGGCAGGACGGCGGGCTCGGGCAGCCCGGCGGCCCGGGCGGCGGCCGCGAACAGCGTCACCCGTCGGTGCCCCGGGTTGCCGAGGACGGTCAGTCGCACAGTCATCGCCTCCGCGCCGCCTACTCGGCGACCGAGACGTAGCGGTCGTCCTCGTCGTCCATCTCGTCCGCCTCGGCGTCACTGAGGTCGATCTCGACCCCGGGCAGGGCCTCGCGCAGACGTTCCTGCATCGCGTCGCTCAGGTAGTGGTGGTGCAGGTCGAGGGAGCGCAGGTGGGTGAGCGGCTGGCCCTCCAGCAGGGCGGTGGCGCCCTCGTCGGAGAGCACGCCCATGGAGAGGTCGAGCGACTCCAGCCGGGCCACCACCGGGGCGTGGGCGACGGCGGCGGCGATCTCGTCCTGGATCTCGCTGTTGGCCAGCCCGAGGTGGCGCAGCCCCGGCAGCCGGGAACCGTCCAGGAACGGAGCCAGGTCGTCGATCCCCGCGTCACCGCCGTACTCGTCCACGCCGAGCCAGAGGTTCAGCCGCTCCAGCGCGGGCAGTTCGGAGCCGGCCACCGCGCGCACCACGGTGGCCGGAAGGCCGCCGGACTCGAAGCGCAGGCTGGTCAGCCGGTCGTGCCGCACCGGCTCCAGGGCGAGGTCCGTGCCGCCGCGCACGGCCAGCGACCTCAGCCCGGGGAAGGCGTTCAGCAAGGGGGTGACGTCGTCCATCTCCAGCCAGGAGATCTCGCACTCGTCGAAGGTCACCTCGCCGAGGAACAGCGCCTCCAGGGCGGGCAGGCGCCGGGCCTCGGCGGTGATGGCCTCGATCGCGGGGCGCACGGAGGTGTAGCCGTCCTGCCACCAGGGGCCGATCACCACGGCGCGGACGCCGGACGGGTCGACCTTCTCCAGGAAGGACCGCCAGAGCTGGACGAAGTCCTGCTGGGAGCCGTACTCGAGGGACAGCCGCCAGGCGACGCTGCCCGCGGCGGGCAGAGGCCGGGCGTCGTCGGGCGTGAACTCGTGGATCGGCAGCTCGTGGAAGCGTTCGATGTGGCGGGAGACGGCCATGGCGGATCCTGGTGGGTCGAGTGGTCGGACAGGGCGGGCGGACGGATGGGCGGTCGGGCGGGTGCGGGTGGTGACGGTTACTCGGCCACGGCCACGTAGCGCCACTGGTCGTCGGGCTTGCCGGGCTCGGAGAGGTCGACCTCGACCCCGGTCAGGGCCTGGCGCAGGCGCTGCTGCATCTCCTCGGTGAGGTAGTGGTGGTGGAGGTCGAGGGAGCGCAGGTGGGTGAGCGGCTGGCCCTCCAGCAGGGCGGTGGCGCCCTGATCGGTCAGCACGCCCATGGAGAGGCTGAGCGACTCCAGCCGGGCGACGACGGGCGCGTGCGCCACGGCGGCCGCGATGTCGTCCTGGAACTCGCTGTTCTGGAGGCCGAGATGGCGCAGCGCGGGGAAGCGGGTGCCGTCCAGGAACGGCGCGAGGTCGGCCATCGTCGCGTCGCCGCCGTAGTTGTCCACCCCCAGCCAGAGATCCAGCCGCTCCAGGGCCGGGAAGTCGCAGCCGGCCACCGAACGCACGACCGAGCCCGGCAGACCGCCGGCCTCGAAGCGCAGCGCCTTGAGCGCCTCGTGCCGCAGCGGCTCCAGGGCCAGGCCGCCCTTGCCGTCCCAGTCCTGCGACGCGCCGCGCACCACCAGCTCGGCCAACTGCGGGAAGGCCTTCACCAGCGGCGTGATGTCGCACTGCTGGATCCAGGAGATCTCGCACTCCTCGTAGGTGATGTCGCCGACGAACAGCGCGCGCAGGGCGGGCAGCCGGTCGGCGGCGGCGAGGATCGCCTCCATCGGTTCGTGGAAGCTCTCCGGCTCCTCCGGCGCCCACTGGCCGATCACCAGGGCGGTGACCCGCGCGGTGTCGACGGCGCCGAGGAACTGCTCCCAGCGCTCGACGAACGTCGCCTCGGACTCGTAGTCGATCCGGATCCTCCAGGCGGCCGCGTCCGCCTCCGGCAGCCGGGCGGCACCGGATCCGCCCTGCTCCTCGGCCTCCTCCAGGGCTGCCACGAAGTCGAAGACGGGAAGACCGTGGAACCGCTCGATGTGGTCGTTGACAGTCATGCGCTGCTCCTCTGGGGTCTGGGCCGAACAACTGTCTACCAGCCGGGACTGACAATCCGGTGCCCGGGTCGCCGCCCGGGCGCGTTGTCAGACCCTTGCTCTATGTTCGGGTCCTGGCTCCGGAGAGTGACCGCGGCGGACGCGGCGGAGCCGTGGATTCCGGCGTCCGTCGGGGTCCGGCCGTACGGCGAGGGAGGACTGATGTACCGCCAGGGTGATGTGCTGATCGTGCCGGTCGAGGAGAGCGGGGTGCCGCCGCGGGTGGCCGAGCTGGCCGTGCAGCCCCGGGACGCCCGGGGCCGGATGGTGCTGGCGCTCGGTGAGGTCACCGGGCACGCGCACGCCGTGGTCGGCCCCGGCGAGCTGCGCCGCGAGACCGGGCCGTTCGGCGCGGGCTGGCTGCACCTGCCCGAGGGCGGTCGGGTGGTGCACGAGGAGCACGCGGCGATACCGCTGCCCAAGAGCTGGTACCGGGTGATCCGCCAACGCGAGTACGTGCCCGGCGCGGTGCGGGTGGTCGCGGACTGACGACCGCTCCGCCGGCCGTACGGGGGCGGCGGGTGAGGGCATGGCACGGCACGGTGCGGACGGGCCGGGGCACGGAACGGGAACGGGAACGGACGGCCGGGTGGGAGCCCGGCCGGGAACGGAGCAGGGATGGAGACGGTGATCCACGACGCGGTCCACGGCGACCGGGCGCAGGCACAGGCGCGGGTGCTGCCCGGGCCGGCCGAGGCGACGGCCCGTTGGCGGGCGGCCGCGGCGGCCACCGGGCCGGGCGACAGGGCGGCGGCCGAGCACGCCGTCCGGGCCGCCTACCGGGCGGCCGGACTGCCCGAGCCCGCGGCCGTCCGCTGGTTCGGCTCGCCGCTCGCCGCGACCGAGGCGGCTCTGGAGCTGCGGGCCTCCGGCGCGGAGAGTGTGCGGGAGGCCGTGCGCACCCGGCCGTGGGAACAGGCCCGGCGAGGGGCCGTCGAGCAGCTCGGCACCGCCGGGTGGGCGGGCCACTGGGCGCTCACCGGCGGCGAGCTCGGGCCGGTCACCACCCCGCTCGCCGACCGACTGCGCAACGCCGTGCTCGACCGGCTCGCCCCCGAGGCCGACCAGGAGGCCGACGTCGCCGTGGCCGAGGAGGCACGGGACCGCCGCACCAGCGTCCGGCTCGCCCTGCTGGACGCCGTGCGCGGCCAGCACGACGCGCCGTGGTTCGCCGCCTTCGAGTCCGCCGGGGCGAGCGCCGACGCCGTCGCACCGCTCGCCGAACTGGCCCGGGAGGCCGGCTGGTGGTGGCCCTACCGGGACGTGGCCCTGCTCAGCGAGCGGCCGGCCGCCCTTCACCGCGACGAGGCCGGACGGCTCGACCGGGCGGACGGGCCCGCCCTGGAGTACGCCGACGGCTTCGCCCTGTACGCCTGGCGCGGCATGCCCGTCCCGCCCGAGTTCCTGGCCGGCCTGACCGAGGTGACCGTCGAGCGGATCCGCACCGAGGAGAACGCCGAACTGCGCCGGGTCCTGCTGGAGCACTACGGCTACGAGCGGTACCTGGCCGACTCCGGGGCCGAGCCCATCCACCGGGACGAGACCGGGGTGCTCTGGCGGATCGTCCTGCCCGACGACGAGCCGGTGGTGATGGTCGAGGTGGTCAACTCCACCCCCGAGCCGGACGGCACCCACCGCACCTACTGGCTGCGCGTCCCCCCGAGCACCCGCACCGCGCGCGCCGGGGTCGCCTGGACCTTCGGCATACCCGAGAGCGCCTACCACCCGCAGCGCGAGACCTGAGCCCAGGTGCCTCCAGGCATCCGGAGCAGGCCCCTGAGCTGCGCGTGTTGACCCTTACCCCACGTCAGGCCGCACGGTGGGGCGCAGCGGACGAACGGATGATCGGAGGGACGCATGAGCTGGACGGTGGGCCAGGTCTCCGGCTTCGCCGGGGTCACGATCCGGACCCTGCACTACTATGACCGGTCCGGGCTGCTCTCACCCAGTGAGCGCAGCCCGGCCGGCTACCGGCTCTACAACGGCGCGGACCTCGCCAGGCTCCAGCAGATCCTCTTCTACCGGGAGCTCGGATTCCCGCTCGACGAGATCGCGGACATCCTGGCGGACCCGCAGGCCAACGCGCTCGACCACCTGCTGGCGAGGCGACAGGCCCTCACCGGGCAGATCGCCCGCCTGCAGAAGCTGGTCGACGTCGCCGAACGGGCCATCGAGGTCCAGCGCACCGGGGTCGATCTGACACCGGAGGAACGCTTCGAGGTCTTCGGGGACGTGGTCTTCGACCTCAGCTACGCGGCCGACGCCCACCTCAAGTGGGGCGAGCGGGACAGCCACCAGGAGGCCCTGGCCCGCGCCGCCACCCACTCCAAGGAGGACTGGCGGCAGCTGATGGCGGAGGCCGCCGAATGGCGCGGCCGACTGCTGGAGGCCTTCGACGCGGGGCTGCCGGTCGACGACCCGACGGTGCTGGACCTCGCGGAGCAGCACCGGCAGCACATCACCCGGTGGTTCACACCCTGCCCGCCGGAGATGCACTGCCGGATCGCCGACGACTACGAGGCGGACGCCCGCGCCTTCGCCCTGGTCGTCCCGCCGGCCGAGCAGCGCCCGGGCCTGGCCGGCTACCTCCGTGCGGCCATCGGCGCCAACGCCGGGCAGCGCGACGGGAACGACCGCGGCAGGGCGGCCCGATGAGGATCCTCGTCATTGCCGCCGGATCGCACGGCGACGTCGCCCCCTACACCGGGCTCGGGGCGCACCTGCGCGGTGCGGGGCACGAGGTCGCGCTCGCGGCGCCCGAGGCCTTCCGCGAGCTGGTGGCCGGCAGCGGCCTCGACTTCCGGCCGCTCCCGGTCGATCCACGCGGGGCGGGCACCGCGTCGACGGGCGGGCACTCCGAACTGCTCGCGCGGGCCGCGGCGTTCATCGGACGCCTGGGCGACGGGCTCGTGGAGGCGGCCGAACCCGGAGCCGATCTGCTCCTGCTGAGCACCACCACCGCGCCGCTGGGCTGGCACCTCGCGGAGGCGATGGACGTCCCCAGCCTGGGGGTCTACCTGCAACCCACGCTGCCGACACGGGAGTTCCCTCCGGTCGTCGGGGGCGGTCGCTCGTTGGGGAGCTGGGGCAACCGGGCAGCGGGGACGCTCGGCCAGCGGGTCGTCGACCGGCTGCACGCCGGGGCCGCACGCCGGATGAGGTTGCGGCTCGGCCTCCCGGCGCTCTCCCAGACCGCGCGTCGGCGGGCCGTGGAGCGGGCGCACTGGCCGGTGCTGCACGGCTTCAGCCCGACCGTCGTACCGCGGCTGGCCGACTGGCGGCAGGGCCTGCGGGTGGTCGGCAACTGGTGGCCGTACGTGCCGGACGACCACCGTCTCCCGGCCGGGGTCGAGGACTTCCTGCGGGAGGGGCCGCCGCCGGTGTTCATCGGCTTCGGCAGCATGGCCGCGGGGCAGGGCGAGCGGCTGAGCACCCTCGCGGTGGAGGCCCTGCGCCGGGCGGGCGTCCGGGGCGTGGTGCAGGCCGGCTGGGCCGGGATCACGGGGGAGGGCGACGACGTGCTGACCGTCGGCGAACTCCCGCACGCCCTGCTGTTCCCTCACATGGCGGCCGTCGTGCACCACGCGGGCGCGGGTACGTCGGCCGCGGCACTGCGCGCGGGCGTGCCGAGCGTCCCGGTCCCGGTGACGGCGGACCAGCCGTTCTGGGCCGGCCGGCTCACCCGGCTCGGTGCCGCCACCACTCCGGTGCGGTTCGCCGACCTGACCGCCGACCGGATGGCGCAGGCCATCCGTCAGGCCGTCGAGGACCAGCGGCTGAGGGAGCGGGCGCGGGAGGCGGCCCGCGCGATGGCGGGGGAGGACGGCGCGGCCCGGGTCGCGGAGGCGGTGGTGGCCTTGGGCGGGTAGGGAAGGCGGAGCGCTGCGGGGCTCGGGTCAGGGGGCGTGCTCCGGCCGGTCGGGCACCACGGCGGTGAGACGGGGCCCGAGGCCGCGGCATGGATGGCCAGGATGCCACTCGTGCTCCGAGCGGTCATGGCGATCCGGTCGGGGAGTGAGGAGGTGGTGGGACGAGCGGAGAGTAGAGGCGGTGATCGCGGGAAACCGTGCCGGGCCCCTCGGGAGGTCAGGACGCCCGGGCGATCAGGACGGGCTGGAAGAAGCCGGTGTCGACGGGCTGCTCCCAGCGGATGCCGACCAGGCCCGCCTCGGCGGCGAAGCCACTCAACTGGTCCTGGGTGAGCGCCCAGTAGGTGGCGCGGTCGACGGCGACCTGCCACTGGCCGGCGTCGACCGCCAGGAGCCGGAATAGCTCCAGGTCGTACCGCTCACCGTCCTCGTGCCACTTCCAGAGCTGAAAGACGACCGACCGCCGGCCGCCGTGCTCGGCGGTCTGCGGCGGCGTGGAGGCGGGCCGGGTGCGGCGCAGCTCGTCGTACGGACGGGTGGTGACCAGCAGCAGTCCGCCCGGGCGCAGGACCCGCCGTAGCTCACCGAGCGCGGCGCGCACGTCCTCGGCCGTGAGGAGGTGGGGCAGCGCGTTGTCGGCGCAGATGACGACATCGAACCACCCGTCCGGGAAGGGGAGTTCCCGCATGTCGGCGGCGGCGGTGGGCAGTCGGAGGCCGCGCTCGGCGGCCTCGGCGGTGGCGCGGGCGGCGGAGACCCGGCTGAGGTCGGTGCCGGTGACGCGGTGGCCGAGCGCGGCCAGGCCGAGGGCCTGGGTGCCGATGCCGCAGGCGCAGTCCAGCACCTCGGCCGGGCGGTCACCGAGGTCCGCGCGGATCAGGGCGTCCAGCGCGGCGCCCTGGCGGGCGATCGAGGAGTTCCAGTCGGTGTAAAGGAGGTGGTAGTCGTCGGCGAACGCGTCGTAGAAGTGGCCGAGGGAGGACTGGGTCATGGCGTCGGGCTCTCCACAGGACGTCGGCGGGGGCATCGGGCGGGCGAAGCGCGGCACGGCGGGGCGGGGGCAAGGCAGGGCGGGGCGTCGAGCGGAACGCGATGACCGGTCCGTCCGTCACGGCGCTATCCTCGCCCGGGCGCACCGGCGCGGGGTACCGGTTTTCGCGGCCACGGGGAGGGCGGGCAGATGGCATGGACGCCGGACGATGACGACCGGTCGGACAGCCCGTCGCCACGCCGTGACGGGGCCCCTCCGCTACGCGGCGGCGACAGCAGGGACAGCAGGGACAGCAGGGACAGCGGCGACCGGCAGGGGCCGGCCGGGCCGGTCGCCGGAGTGATCACGCTGCCGGCGGGAAGCTGGTGGGACTGGGACGTGTGGTCCTGGCGTCCCGGCGAGCTGCGGTTGGCGGCCGGGTACGACCTCGGCTACCACCACGGCTTGGAGCTGGTCTTCGCCGACCCGCTGTACGTCCGCTGTCCGGGCTCCTTCCAGGACCCGGTCTTCCGCCCGCCCACGCCCGAGGAGCGGTGGCTGGTGGAGCGGCAGTGCGGGGAGGAACCGGGCGTGCTGGTCGCCTTCGAGGCGGACGGCGGTGGCGCGGAGCCGGTGAGCGGGCTGATCGCCGCCGGGGGCGTGGAGGTACGGGTCGGCACCGTTCTCCGGCACCTGCCGGCTCCTCGACCCGCGGACGACCCGAACGGGAAATCCGCTGGCCGGACGGCATCGTCGCCGCGATGATGCGCACATGCGCACCTTCGAAGAGCTGATCGCCGAGGCCGAGGCCGTGTCCGTGGACGGCTGGGACTTCTCCTGGCTGGAGGGCCGGGCCACCGAGGAACGGCCCTCCTGGGGCTACCAGCGGCTGCTGGCCGGTCGGTTGGGCACGGCGACCGCGGCCCTGGACATCCAGACCGGTGGCGGCGAGGTGCTCGCGGGCGCCATGCGGCTGGGCGGGCGCCCGCCCGTGCTCGCGGCCACCGAGTCGTGGCCGCCCAACGTGGCCCGCGCCACCCACCTGCTGCACCCGCTGGGCGCGGTGGTGGTCGCCGACCCCGACGAGCCGCCGCTGCCGTTCGCCGACGGGGCCTTCGACCTGGTCAGCAGCCGGCACCCGGTACGGGCCTGGTGGACGGAGATCGCCCGGGTGCTGAGCCCCGGCGGCACGTACTTCGCCCAACACGTCGGCCCGGCGTCGGCCTTCGAGCTGGTCGAGTACTTCCTCGGGCCGCAGCCGGAGGCGCGCGAGGGCCGCCGCCCCGAACGGGAGAGCGCCGAGGCCCGGGAGGCCGGGTTGGACTTGGTGGACCTGCGGTCCGAGCGGCTGCGGATGGAGTTCCGGGACATCGGCGCGGTGGTGTACTTCCTCCGCAAGGTGATCTGGATGGTCCCGGGCTTCACCGTCGACGCCTACCGGGACCGGCTGCGCGAACTGGACGCCCGGATCCGGGCCGAGGGCCCGTTCGTGGCCCATTCGGCGCGCTTCCTGATCGAGGCGCGCAAGCAGGTCGACTGATCCGGTGCCCGCATTGCACAGATGTGGAAGAGCTGAGGGAAGTCCGGGAGGTTCGGCCGACTGCCCCCGGCCAGCCAGCAGGACACCGCGATGGCGGCCTGAACCACTGGCTGACCCCCGCGCTCGCGGGGAGGACCGAACGCCGCCCACGACGGCCTGGGCAGCGCCCCGGTCACCGACCTACTGGCCGCCGCGAGCCGGACACCGGAGCCGTCCAGGGGCTGCCTCGCTCTCGCCGACGCCGCCTTCCGCCTCGCCCGGCAGGTGTACTCGCGTCAGCAGAACCCCCTGGACCCCGCCGTGCTGACGGCCCTGGCCAACCTGGACGGTCTCGGTGGGGAAAGCAGGCCGGCGAGCTTCTGGCGGGCCATCAGCACCACCGCCAGGCCCGGCGAAGTGATCGAGCTGCCGGCGTTGCCCGCCCCGGCACCCGCCCCGGCACCCGCCCCGGCACCCGACCCGCAGCCGCAGCCGCAAGCGGTCGCCTGGCTGCACAACGGACACCTCTTCCACTACCAACCTCCGTGTACGGGCTACCCGAGAGGCGGGGCTGCTGGGCGAGCGCATTCCCGAGATCCTGGCTGACGCTGCCCGCGCACCCCAGTAGATGCCTCGGGTTGTTCTGAGTAACTTCAGCTCCTCGTTTTCCACGGGTTTCAATCGGAGTCGACCGTGCCGGTTCCGGTTCTTCCGGGGAGTTTTGATTCCGGCCATTGATCGGCTTCTTTCGGCAGGCCGATCGGTGGGTGGTCGGACTGTTCGACGGGAAACGTCCGAAAAGTGGGACTTCGGCGCGGTCGGTATTTTCCGGTATTCCGCCCCTCGTGGAGCCTCATGAGTGCACCGGTCTCCAATTCAGGCACAGGAGTCACACCGGAAGGTGCCTACGTTCGTAGGCGACTGGGGAGCCTTGAACGCGCGGAGCTTTTCTGCAAGGATCTTCGAAGCGGAGCCCGATCACCGCGGGAAAGTCGGAACGAATTCCCGCGGCGGTCGGACCGCCCAGTTCCTCGGTAAGCACGGCGCGGGGTCCGTATCCTGCATGCGAGACGCCCGTGGGTACCGTTTGCAATTCCGGTCGCCGGTTGTCCGGTCCTCCCCCTTGAAACATTCGTCGGCGGGTGCACCCGCGCCCGCCGACGGCTGCGGAATTCCGGTCGAGCCATGCGGCCGATCCGCCGGAGGTGGTTCGGGGCCCGTGGCGGCACGGCCACGGGGGTGTCCCGTTCCGGCACGCGCCGGCCGTCGGATTCCTCGTGCTCCGCACGCTCCCCTCGCCGGCAGCACCACCGCACCCGCTCCTTGTCGTCCAACGAAAGGTTCGGTCATGACATCCGTCGGGATCCTGTCCCTGGCGACGTACCTACCCCAAGGCCTGCGAACGAACGACTGGTGGGGGCTTCCGCCCACCACGCCCTCGGGGGACAGCGGGGGCCCCACGCCTCGCAACCACTTCGACGCGGCCATGCAGCCCTACATCGACGACCCCTTCTTCGGGAGCGTGGAACGCCGTGTCGCGGCCCAGGGCGAGACCTCCCTGTCGCTCGGCGCGCAGGCGGCCACCCGCGCGCTGACCGCGGCGGGACTCGAACCGGGCGACATCGACGGGCTCATCGCGGTCTCCATGTTCCCCGACCGGGTGGGGTCCGGTGACGCCGGTTACCTCGCGAAGGAACTGGGAACGGGAGGCGGCGCCTTCAACGTCGAGGCCACCTGCTCGGGATCCCTCTCCGCGCTGCTGACCGCGTGCGCGCTGGTCCGCTCGGGGCTGAAGAAGCGCGTCCTGGTCGTGGCCACCTCGATGCTGGCGAGGGCCATCGACGCCGACGACGTCACCCTCCGGCTGTGCGGCGACGCCGCGGGGGCCATCGTCGTGGGCGAGGTCGAGGAGGGCTTCGGGCTCCTGGGCGCCAAGACGCTCAACACCAGCGAGACCTGCGGCACCTGGATGATGGACACGGTCGAGGACGGTTCGGGCACCACGGCCGGCGGCCGGCGTATCCGTCTCCGGGTGGACCCGTCGATCGCGCACGTCTTGCGCTACACCGCAGAACCGTTTCTTCTCAAGACCGTCGACGGCGCCCTTGAGGCAGCCGGCGCCACCCGGGACGACGTGGCCGCCTTCATCGTGAACACCCCGACCGCCTGGCACGCCGACTTCTCCGCACGCGCGCTCAAGGTCGCCTCCGAGAGGGTCGTCGACACGTTCCCGCGGGTCGCGAACATCGGGCCGGTCCTGATGCCGTTCAACGCCTTCACCGCCGCCTCGCAGGGCCTCATCAAGCCGGGGGACCTGACCGTCCTCTACACCTTCGGCGGCCAGGCGGAGGCCGGAGCCGCGGTGTTCCGCTGGTCCGACACGGCCCTCGCGCCCGAGCCGGAGCAGGCCACAGTCCTCAACGCGCCGCGCCTCTGACCCCCTGCGGCTCCTCTGACCTCCGCGCCATCCCCGGTGCGGCAGCACGGACACCCCGACACCCCGACACGCCATCGCGCCAACACGCCAACACGCCCTAGCGTCAGCACACACCGACACACGGAGACCACTGTGAGCGACATCCGCGACAGCATCCACGCCTACATCCTGGCGAACATCGTCAAGGACACCGACCCGAGCGCGCTGCCTGACGACCTCGAACTCGTGGAGAGCGGCGTCCTGGACTCCATAGGCATCATGAAGCTGGTCACGTTCCTGGAGACCACCTTCGACATCGAGGTCGGCGTCAGCCACCCGCGCGAGTACTTCAAGACCGTCACCCACATCGTCGAGTACGTCGAGGTGCGCGTCGGGGGCGCCGGTAATGAAGGCTGATCCGACCGCAGCGCCGGACTCCCTCGACCAGTACCTCGACCGCACCGCCGAGCGCCTCCCGGACGGCGAAGCCGTCGTCGGCAGCGACGGACGCGGCATCACCTTCCGGGAGCTCCACCGCCTGTCCGCCAAGGTCGCGGCGTACCTGTCGCGCCACGGCGTGGGGCCGGGCGACCGCGTGGGCCTGCTGCTGCCCAAGTCCCCCGAGACGGTCGCCGTCATGCTCGGCACGCTGCGCGCCGGCGCCGCCTACGTCCCCATCGACGCGAACGGCCCCGCCGAACGCGCGGCCAAGATCCTCTCCGACTGTGCGGTCCGTGTCGCCTTCACCACGCCGGACGCCCTTCTGCGCCTCGACCGGACGGCCGCCCAACCGCACCTGACGCCGGTCCTGCTGGCCCCCGGCGCACAGGAACCGTCCGACACGCCCCACGCGGTGTGGGCCGATGTCCTCGCGGCGGACGAGGAGGACGCCCCGCGGGTCGAGCCCGATCCCGACCGACTGGCCTACCTGCTCTACACCTCCGGCTCCACCGGAACCCCCAAGGGCGTGGCCATCACCCACCGCAACGCCGTCAGCTTCGTCGAATGGGCCTCGGCCGCCTTCGCCGTCACCGAAGTCGACCGGCTGTCCGGCCACGCGCCGTTCCACTTCGACCTGTCCGTCTTCGACGTCTACGCCGCGCTGCGCAACGGTGCCGGCGTCCACCTCATCGACACCGACCTTGCGGCCAGCCCGCGCCACCTCGCGAAATTCGTCTCGTCGCGCAGGATCACCATCTGGTACTCGGCCCCGGCCATCCTCGGCGCGATCGGTGCGATGGAACCCGCCCCGCCGGCCCCCGCGGACCTCCGGCTCGTCCTCTTCGCGGGCGAGCCCTTCCCCCCGGCGAAACTGCGCCGCATCAAGCAGACCTGGCCGGGCCCCGACTACTTCAACCTCTACGGGCCCACCGAGACCAACGTCTGCACCTACCACCCCGTCCCCGACGAGGTCCCCGACGACCGCCACGACCCGTACCCCATCGGTGCGCCGTGCTCCCACTGCGACGCGCTGCTCGTCGACGAGGACCACAACCCCGTCGACGGGGAGGAGGGGTTCCTCGCGATCGCCGGCCCCTCGGTCTTCCCGGGGTACTGGCGCGACGGACGGCCGGTGCAGGCGGCGTCGCACTTCACCACCGCCGACGGGCGCCTCTGGTACGACACCGGCGACGTCGTCCGGCGGGAGGGGGGCGTCTTCGTCTTCCGGGGCCGGCGCGACCGGATGGTCAAGCGCCACGGCTACCGGATCGAGCTCGACGAGATCGAGAAGGCCCTGGCGGCCCATCCGGACCTGAGCGACGCGGCCGTGGTCAGCACCGAGAGCGACGGCCAGCGCGTCATCACCGCGTTCATCGTCGCTCCCACCGGGGCACCGTCGGCACCGGACCTGAAGCGCTACTGCCAGGGCCACCTGCCCCGGTACATGCTCCCCGACGGGTTCCAGGCCCTGGAGGAGCTGCCCCGCACGTCCACGGGAAAGACCGACTACCGTCATCTGGAGGGCCTGTGCCAAGCGGAACCGACGAGCGACAGCGGGAACTCTTCGAACGTGCTGCGGACTTCGCCCGCGAGAGTCTGAACGACGACATCCCCGGCCGCAACCGGGACGGGGTCTTCGACCGGGCCGCCTGGAAGCTGTGCGCCGAATTCGGTCTGCTGAAGATGGCGATCCCGGACGAGGGCGAGTCGATGCCCCGGCTCAGCGACCTGATCGCGGTCATGGAGGGGCTCGGCTACGGGAGCGACGACCAGGGCCTGCTGTTCTCGCTCAACGCCCACCTCTGGACCACCATGGTCCCACTGGTGCTGTACGGCACCCAGGAGCAGCGGGAACGCTACCTGCCCGGGCTGGCCGACGGAACGCTGATCGGGGCCAACGCCTCGACCGAGCCGGAGGCGGGCTCGGACGTCTACGCGATGAAGACGACCGCGCGACCCGCCGACGGCGGCGGTTACTTCCTCGACGGCACCAAGACGTACATCACCAGTGCGCCGGTGGCCGACCTCCTCGTCATCTACGCCACCCTCGACGAAAAGGCCGGACCGCTCGGGATCACCGCCTTCCTCGTGGAGGCCGACACCCCCGGCCTGGAACGCAGCCCCGCCTTCGACAAGATGGGGCTGCGCACCGCGGCGATGGGCCGGGTGGACCTGCGGCAGTGCTGGGTGCCCGACAGCGCCGTGCTGGGGCGGCCCGGTCGCGGAAGCTGGGTCTTCGAGAGCGCCATGGAGTACGAGCGCGGCTCCATCCTGGCGGCATGCCTGGGCGTGATGCGCCGCCAGGTGGAGAAGGCCGTCCAACACGCCCGCCGGCGGCAGCAGTTCGGCGAGCCGATCGGGAAGTTCCAGGCCGTCTCCCACCGCATCGCCGAGATGAAGGTCCGGCTCGACGCCGCGCGCGCACTCGTCCAGCGGATCGGCGTGCTCAAGGACGAGGGCAAGGACGCCACCCTGGAGGCGGCCGTCGCCAAGCTGTACGTCTCCGAGGCGTACGTCCAGTCCTCGCTCGACGCCGTGCGCCTTCAGGGGGCGAAGGGCTACCTGTCCGCCAACGCCGAGTCATGGCAGCTCAGGGACGCCGTCGGGTCGTTGCTCTACTCGGGGACGTCCGACATCCAGCACAACATCATCGCTCGCGAACTGGGCCTCTGAGGCCCGTCCGACGACCGAGCGGCACCCGGGCGCGGCTCCTGGAGCCGCGCCCGGGCCGTGACGGCGCGGTGGGCCGGGTGGAACCGAGGGGGACGGTCGACTGCACCTGGCCCACCGCGTCACATCTCACCGCCGAGCGTGACCCCGTCGTCCAGTACCAGGGGCTGGGCCATCTCGGCGCCCTGGTCCCAGGTCAGCGATCTGCGTAGTTGCTCGGGGAGGTCCGTGATCGTGGCGGCAATGGCGTCGCGGACGGCCTCGGCACCGTGCCCGGCGAGTGCCGGGCCGTTCTTGGCGCGTGGTCCGCCGTGGGCCCTCCATGGGCGGCAGATGCAGCAGCATCGTGTACCGGGTGGTGCGCTCCACCAGGGTGCCGATCGCGGAGCTGTTCAGGCCGATGATGAGATCGCCCTCCTAATGCCCCAGAACCGCACGATTGTTGGCCTCGGCCGGGCGTTGGCTGATGAGCGCCTCCTCGGTGACGAACTGCTTGCCACGGCCCTGGGTCCGGGCCCTCGGGACCCGCAGTGCGCGGCCGGTACGCAGGCAGGCCGCGAGCTCCCGCTTGAGCCCGCCACGGCCCTGGATATACAGGGACTGGTAGATCGCCTCGTGAGAGATGCGCATCGTTTCGTCCTCGGGGAAGTCGATCGGGAGCTGGTGCGCGATCTGCTCGGGGCTCCACGCCATGGCCCACCTCCGGTCCTGTCGCGGCCCGTGCCGTCGGCCCTTCCACCGGGTCGTGGGGCCGGGCACGGTACGACCGTCCGGGGCGGTGACCGTGCCGGCCAGCCGCTCCTGCACGTAGTGTCGCAGCTGCTCGTGCTTGGAGAGCTTGCACGGCTTCGGGCGGAGTGCCTGCCGGTCGGCGTGCCACTGCGCGGTCGAAGCCCGGTAGTCCAGGCGCCCGCCCCGGGTGGCCGCGTTGCGCCGCAGCTCGCGCGAGATCGTCGACGGTGCGCGTCCGAGCTGGCGGGCGATCTCTCTCACGCCGCGCTCCCGGGCCCGCAACAGGGCGATCTCCTCGCGCTCGGCGAACGACAGGTAGCGCCCCGACGGGGTGTCAAGGCTGATTGGTGGCATGTCGCCACCTTCATGGAACCATCGCGGTCCAAGCGGCATAGACACCCCGGCCACGACAGCGGCCTCCTCGCTGGACAGCCCCTTTGCGATCAACCGCCAGAACTCATGTCGCTCCGCCCGCCGATTCACCGGGGGACGACCCGGCGACCGCAAGGGTGGACGACCGGCCTTCAGCGCTGCACGCGCCCTTCCCTGAGCCACATCCTCCTCCTCGATCGAGGTGTTGCGACGATCAGTTGAAACCGCCCTGGCAGCCGTGGTCGCTGTGGTGAATCAATTGCCCCGGCTCGACGGGCCGGCCGTGCAGTGCGTACTCCAGCGCGGTGAGCACGAGGTCGGCGTCGGCGCGCTCCGAGGTGTGCCAGCCCACGATCCGGCGGGAGAAGGCGTCGCGGATCGTGGCCAGCCACCACGGTCCCTCGCCGGTGGGGACCAGTGAGATGTCGGCGACCCACAGTCGGTTCGGTGCGGTGGCGGTGACGTCGCGCCGGACCAGGTCCGGGGCGGGGTCGGCCGCTGGGTCGCGGCGGGTGAAGGAACGGGGCCGACGCGGGTTCACACCCTGCAGGCCGGCCTGGCGCATCAGGCGTTCGACCCGCTTGCGACCGACGTGGGTGTCCTCGCGGTCGCAGGACGGCGTGAACGCGTGGGGAGCCGTAGGTGTCGTCGGAGTCGGCGTGGATGCGGCGGATGTGCTCGGTGAGTTCGGCGTCGTGGCGTTTGCGCTCGCAGGGCTCGACGGCCTCGCGGCGCCAGCGGTAGTAGGCGGAGGCGGGGATGTGCAGTTCCCGGAGGACGGGCTCGGCCCCGAAGCGGTGCTGGTGCTCGTCGATGAGCTTCAGTACCGTCGCCGGGTCGGGTCGAGCTCCTGGGCGAAAAAAGCCGATGCGGCCTTGAGGATCTCGCAGGACCGGCGAAGTTCGGCGTTCTCCTTGCGCAGAGCGGCCAGCTCCTCCTTCTCGGCGGTGGTCAGCCGGTCGTCGCGCTCGCCCCGGTCCGCCTCGTCCTGGCGGATCCAGTTGCGCAGGGCCTCGTGGTGCACGCCCAGGTCCCGGGCCATCTGACGGATCACGGGCTTCGGATCAGCGGCTCGGTACGCGGCAACAGCCCGCTGCCGCAATTCGGACGGGTACTTCATCGGTGCAGCCATGGCAGAAGCTCCCTTCTCATGGCCAATCAGGCCACCTCCGGCAACCTTCCGCATCTCGGGGGAACCTCACACGTCGTACTCGCGGATGCGACCGGCCTTGGTCTGGCTCTGCGGGTGCTCGCGCTTCGCGCGGTAGATCTCGGCGAGCCCGTCGATCGCCTTATCCTGGGTGGCGAAGCCGGACTCCTCGGTTTGCCGCCCGGAGGCGTTACAGTAGCGGATCTTGTAGTCGTGGCGGCATTTCGACCACCGTCTCTGGGGGTCATCGCACTCCTTGGAGAAGGTGCCCATGCCGTGGGCCAGGGTCCTGGGTGCCACCATGTGCGGTCTCCGTCTCGTCCCGTGGTGACGTTTGCTGACCGTGGATGGTCCACCAGGCCCTGACATGGGAAGAACTGTGGATCGGGTGGTATTCGTTGGGCGCTTTCACGGATACACCAACTGGCTCGCGGGCCCGGACGGCCGAGGAGAGATGTCACAACAACCACTAACTCGCTGTTCTCAGTCGTTGCTGTCCTCAGCCGTTGCCGACCCCGTTTACTTCTCGGGACAACGCTTGGTGTCCCGTGTCATTGAACTCTGCACACGTCAGCTCTTGCATCAGCCTTTGTATAGGTCAGCGTGGCCTTGCATCGGGGAGTGGAGTTAGCCGAACGTGGTGTATGCATTAGTGGCTGTTGTCTTTCCGGGCTTGAGAGCTGCGATTCCGCTGTTCAGGCATAGGGTCGGCGGTCTCGGAGAGTGGTGGCGTGTCATGTCGTCGCTCTGGTGGAGGTCGGGATGCCGTCGGTCGTTGGGCTGCTGGAAGAGCGTGAGCTGACCGCTCGCCGTCGTGTGGACGCGCTGCGGGAGGAGGCGGACCGTATCCGGGCCGAGCTGGTCGTGGTCGAGCGGGAGTGGAACGAGTGGGTCATCGCTCGTTCACGTGTCGGCGAGGTGTTGTCCCGGGGCGAAGGAGACGCCGCCGAGCCGGGTGCCGCCGAGGAGCTGCCGGATCGTGGTGAACCGCCGGTGCCGCCTGCATCCTCGGAGGCGGCGAAGCCGAAATCGGTGGTGCCGATGTGGCGTGCGGGTCTGGCCTGGTCGGCACTGTCGGCGGACTACCGTGCATCGTGCAGGCTCTCGCGGACCGGGGCCGGCTCGGTCAAGGTCCGCTGACCTGCCAGGAGATGGCCGGCTGCTTCGGCTTGGACCCGGTGCCCGCGAAGATCGAGGCGTTGCGGTCGAAGGCGAAGCGGCTGACAGCGCGCGGATGGCTGGCCGAGCCGGCGCCGGGCCGGTCACGCTCGCGAAGAGCGTGACCGGGCAAGGCGCCGGGTCATGAGCTGCGTCATCGACCAGTAGACCATCGCCTCCGCGCTGCCGGTGGACCGCTCGAAGTCCCGCACGAGGCGGCGGCTTCGCATCAGGTGGGCGAAGAACCGCTCCACGATCCAGCGCTTGGGCAGCACGACGAAGCCGCGCATGCCGTCACTGCGCTTGACGATGGCCAGGACCAGGGCGAGGACGGCGAGGCCGTGCTCGACGAGGCTGCCGGTGTAGCCTCCGTCGGCCCAGACCAGCGCCAGCCGGTGATGCGCGGCGGCGACCCGGGCGAGCAGGACCTGCGCGGCGGCGCGGTCGCCGATGTCCGCCGAGGTCACCAGCACTGCCAGCAGCAGGCCGAGGGTATCGACCACGGCGTGCCGTTTGCGGCCGTTGATCAGCTTGTCGCCGTCGAAGCCCCGGCTGTCGGCGCCGACGACGGTGTCTGCCTTGACGGACTGGGAGTCGATCACGCCGGCGCTCGGCTCCGCATCCCGCCCGGCCTGCTCGCGGACCTTACGGCGGAGCCGGTCGTGGAACCCCTTGACCAGGCCGTGGTCGCGCCAGCGGGGAAGAACGCGTAGAACCGGTCCCTATTAGTTACGTGGAATCAAGCGCTGCACGATGCGTCTCGTATCCTGCGGCGTTCCCACGTACTGAGGAGATCTGTTGGGCAGCGCGGTGGTACTGGAGGAGAAGTGGCCGGTCCTGGGGCGGCATGACCGGGCGGCCGAGTGGCTGCGGGTATGGACGGATCTTGGCCGGGCCCCGCGGACGATCGACGCGTACGCCAGAGGCCTGGCCGAGTACCTGCTGGTCTGCGAGCGCGATGGCGTCGACCCAGTCACCGCGAACCGGCTGCATGTGGCCGCGTTCGTGAAGGACCTGACCGCACGGCCGAGCCGTCGGGGTCCCAATGTCGTCGCGATGGACTCCGGCGTCGGCCGGGCGAACGCGACGCTACAGCAGCGGTTGGTTCCGGTTCGGCTGTTCTACGACTACCTCATCGAGGAGGGGCTGCGGGAGTCCAACCCGGTCGGCCGCGGCCGCTACACGCCGGGCCGGAAGTTCGGCGGTCATCAGCGCGGCCTGGTCCCGCGCCTGACGAAGCTGCCCTGGATCCCGAGCGAACAGCAGTGGCTCGACCTGCTGGACGTCGTGCGCGACGAGCCGATACGCAACCGCGTGATGCTCGCCCTCGCCTACGACGCGGCACTGCGGCGCGAGGAACTGTGCTCGCTGCGAACCGACGACCTCGACCCCGCGCATCGAACACTGCGAGTTCGCGCCGAGACGACGAAGACCCGGCGCGAACGCATCGTTCCGTACTCCGCCGCCACCGGGGTGCTGCTGTCCGGCTACCTCGCGCACCGGGCCACCATCAGCCGAGCCCGCGGCCCGCTGTTCCTTTCGGAGTCGCGCCGCAACTACGGCCAGCCGCTGACCCTTTGGACCTGGTCCAAGGTGATCCGGCGCGTGGCGCTCGCCGCCGACCTGCCCCGCTTCTCCACCCACACCACGCGGCATCTGTGCCTGACCGATCTGGCCCGGATGGGCTGGGAACTACACGCCATCGCTACCTTCGCTGGCCACCGCAGCACCGAGTCGACCATGACCTACATCCACCTCTCCGGCCGCGAACTGGCCGAGAAGCTCGGCCGCGGAATGCAGCAGATCCACTCCTGGCGCGTGGACATGCTCACCCGGGCCGCCCACGCCGCAGGGACGGCCGCCGAGTGACCGCGCACCCGACCCCGACGGCCATGCGACCGTCCAGCACCCCGGCATGGGCATGGTCGATCGACCTCGCACGCCACGACCGACGCGGCCTGCTCACCGAGGCCGAGGCGGAGGCACTCCGGACGCTCGGCATCGATCAGCTCCGACAGCACGACCTCACCGCCGACGCGGAGCCCCTGCGGCCGATCGCCCGGCTGGTCAGGCCACTGGCGGACGCCTTCAACGCCTTGCACTGGCCACCGAAAGACCGGCATCAGCGCCGGTACGCACGGGATGCGGCAGGACTCGTGCTCCTCCGCTGCGGCGAACTGCGGCGGGCCTTCTGGGGCTGGTCGGTGCAGGAATGGGCGGACCTGATAGACACGGACGGCGCCAAGTTCCGTCGAACGTGGGGCGGGCAGATCGGCCCCAACGCCCAGCCGTTCGTGATCGCCTACGCCTACCTCCTCGGCGAGTTCACCGCCTTCGACCGGCTCGGCCGGTTCATGCGGCCGACCCTTGCCCGCCGGGTCTTCGGGGGCGAGCTCGTCGACGCGGCCATCCAGCAGATCTGCACGGTCCTGGCCGACTGGGGCTACCGCCGCGATGCCGAGAAACCGGCCGCGGCGATCTGCCAGGTGCTGCTGCTGAACCGCAGCCCCCGGCTGGAGGATCTGTCCACCGACGCCCTGGCCGCACTGCGCGAGAGCCCGGCCATGAGCGGGCAGTGGGGCACCGACCTCCACGGCATCCACCGAGCCGTCGCCGCGCTCGGCCACGCAGACCCACCGCCATCCGTCCACGAGGCCGGTCCCGCCGCGATGGAGGGAGTGCCAGCCGCGTGGGCGGCATGGGCCGAGCGCTGGTACGCGACCTCGACACTGACCCCGAAGATCCGCAGAAGCTACCGCAGCGTGCTCGCCAAGATCGGCCGCTGGCTGGCCGCCGAGCATCCCGAGATCACCGAGCCCGCCCAGTGGACCCGGCAGACCTGCGCGGCCTGGGTCGCGGCGGTCGACCGGATGGCCGTCGGCGACTTCTCCCAGTGGACGCACGGCATGCGCTCGCAGGGCCGCCTGGGCAAGCCGCTCACCGCGGAGTCGAAGTCCGGCTACCTCAAGGTGCCCCGCGCGTTCTTCCGCGACCTGCACGAATGGCAATGGATCCCGCGCCGGTTCGACCCCGCCCATACCCTGCGGACGCCCCGAAGCGTCCGCGCTCTGCTGGGCCCCGACCCGCGCGTGATCGCCGACGACATCTGGGCCAAGCTGCTCTGGGCCGGCCTGAACGTCGAGCCGGGCGACCTGCCGACCGCAGACGCCCGCACCTACCCGGTCGAGCTTATCCGCGCCATCACCTTGACCTGGCTGTTCGCCGGCCAGAGCAGTGACGAGATCGCCCGGCTCCGGGTCGGCTGCATCCGCTGGCAGCACGACGGCCTGCCCATCCCCGGCGACTCGGGTGAGGTCCTGGCCCGCGACGCGGTCTGCCTGCTCGACGTCCCCACCCACAAGACCGGCACCGCCTTCACCAAGCCCGTCGACCCGCTCCTAGGCAAAGCCATCGAGGCCTGGCAGGCCGTCAGGCCGGCCCAGCCGCCGATGCTCGACCCCAAGACCGGCGAGTACGCGGACTTCCTGTTCGCTCACCGAGCCCGCCGGGTCGCCAAGCACTACATCAACACGGCGATCATCCCGATGCTCTGCCGCAAGGCAGGCGTCCCCACCGCCGACGTCCGAGGCAACATCACCAGCCAGCTCTACAACGCCAAGGAGCCCATGACCCTGTTCGAGCTGCAGGAATGGCTCGGCCACCGGACTCCGGAAGCGACCGCCCACTACGCGAAGATCACACCGAACACCCTGGCCAGGGCCTACAACGACGCTGGCTACTTCGCCCGCAACGTCCGCACCATCGAAGTCCTCGTCGACCGCGACGCCGTCGCCTCCGGCGCCGCGGCCGAAGGCGAGCCCTGGCAGTACTTCGACCTCGGCCACGGCTTGTGCACCTACACCTTCTTCGAGCAGTGCCAGCACCGGATGGCCTGCGCGCGCTGCGACTTCTACACGCCCAAGGCCTTCAGCAAGGGCCAGCTGCTGGAGGCAAAGGAGAACCTGCAGAAGATGCTCGCGGCCATCCCGCTCACCGATGACGAACGCGCCGCCGTCGACGACGGCCAGGCCGCCCTGGACCAGCTGTTGGAACGGCTCACCGATATCCCCACCCCAGCAGGGCCGACTCCACGTCAGATCGGCGTCCCAGCCACCGCGACGCTGCTGCCGATCCTGGGCACCACCCGCGGGCTGTCACCGGCAGCGGCTCCTGCCTGCGGCGGGTGCCACTCGGGTCAGTGACTGGTCACACCCGCCGGGCCCACCAGGGTAGGTCCCTCGAAGCCAACGGATTCGGCACGGTACGGCTGCGAAAGCTCTCGTCCAACGGCGCGATCAGCTTCTCGAGAGCGCGGGCAGATGGAGCCGACAGCATGCTCAGCACTTCGTCCAGCAGCCCGCGGCTGCTTCGACCGCAGCATGCGCAGGGATGGAAATTCCTCCGGGAAGGTTGCCGGGAGGTGCTCGACCACCCGGACAGGGCCTCCGTCGTCGCCCCAGGCCACAGGCCAAACCCCGCCCAGTTCATGGCTGTTCGGATCTCGATCTGGGAGATCTCCTGCTGCACGATTGCTGGAAGGCCGGGCGCGTGAGGCACGGCTCTCCAGTGAGGCCGGTGGCTGGCAGCACGGCGCAGTTCATGGGGCCGCTTATGCGGCATCAGCGTCTTTTTTCGCAGATCAAACTCACGGACTGGCCGTCAGGCTACCAGGGTGAGTCGACCCTCACCGGGCCGTCAGCTTGACTTCCTTGATTCCACAGAAACGGCGGGAAGTCGGCCGGCAGGGCCCGCCACTTCGTTCCGTTGTCGATCAGGTAGCGGATCGCATCCAGTATTGCGCGGTGGCAGTACACCTCCGGCTGCCCGCCCCGGCCCCGCAGCCGGCCCGGCACCGGCAGCAGCGGCCGCACCACCGCCCACTCCGCCTCGGACATGTCCGTCGGGTAACGGCGCTCACGGACCCCGTGGTCGGTGGCGTTCCCGAACCGGTGTGCCAGGCAGTCACACGCGAGAGTGACCGAAGTCGACCCCGCTCCCGCGATGCCGTAGAACTGCGACAACAGGGCCTCCTGGACTGCTCTTTGGCGTAGACACCCTTCGAGCTACCAAGAGGCCCTGCTTTCATGCGCGGCGGCCGTCATACTCACCCGATCGAGACTCCCGTTCGACTAGCACTCCTCAAGATCGGAACGACAACAGCCACTGAGCTTGACTCTGTCGGGGATCTTGGATGATCGGGCTCAAGTGCCAAGGGCTCGCCAGGACTTCGGCCGGGGGACGTCGTTTTCGTCCAGGAAGGTCTGGAAGGCGGTCGGCGGTCTCGGTGATGGGGCTTCGTCGGTGACTGGCTGGCCGCTGAGCCGTTCGATGTTCACGGCGATGGCTGTGAGTACGTGCTGTAGGTGGGCTTTCGGCTGGCCTCGGTAGCGGCAGCGGCGCATTCCGTGTCCGTGGGCGAACTCGTTGATGGTGCCCTCGATACCGGAGCGGACCGCGTAGCGGGCCTTCCACTCGGGTGTCTGCTGCTCGGTGCGGACGCGGACTTGCAGGTCTCGGAGTTCTCGCGGGGGAAAGCCCACGTTCCGGGCGCTCTCGCGGGAACTGATGCACCGGGGGCGGTCCGGACACGGCTGGCACTGGCCCTTGGTGAACCGCGCCACGATCAGGGGTGCCGCGGTGGGCGAAGAGGTTGGATAGGGGCCGTGCCAGCCCTGGCTGACCTGGCCTCGGGGGCAGGTGACCTGCCGGCGGGTCGAAGTCGATGTGGAAGTCGTCCCGGTCAAAGCCTTCGCTCCTGCGGTGCTGGCGGGTGGGATTGCCCGGCAGCGGCCCGCTGACAGTGACCTGGTGTTCGCGAGCGGCTCGTTCCAGGTGGACCAGCGAAGTGTAGCCGCCGTCGACCAGGTGCTCGGCGGGCAGCAGTTCGCGGCGTGCCAGGCGGGTGTGGGATGCCGGGCAGGGCCTGGCCGTCGTTCGTGGCGGCCGAGGTGGTGGCCACGTCCGTGATCACGTTGACGCTGTCGGAGGCACATGTCTCGGTGACATGCGCGGCGAACCCGTTCCAGCTGATGATGTGCCCGTGACGGACGTAGCGCGCCGTCGTGTCGTAGGGGGAGACGATCGCCGAGGCGGAGGGCGGCAGGCCACCGTCGTCGGCGGTGCGCCAGCGCAGGCGGCCTGCCGCGTCGCGGTAGTAGTTCTGCATCATGATTTGCCGCAGTGCCTCGGCCTGCGGGCCGGGCCGGTAGCCCGGTCCGTGCTCGTGGAGGTGCTCCAGCAGCCGGCAGGCGTCCTCGCCCGCGGCAAGAATCCTGGTCTTCGGCCGGGCGGGGTTCTTGCCCAGACGGACCGGACGGCCGTCGCGGCGCCCCCACTCCTCGTCGACCAGGCCGGTCAGCAGGTGCGAATCAGTGCGGGCCACTTCTTCCAGCACGGCACGGCCCGCCTCGGTGACCAGCTCCAAGCGGGTCAGGTCGCGTACCGCAGCCAGGACGTGGGTGGAGTCCGTGCGCTGCGTGGTGCGCTCGCGCACGAGCCCGGCCTCGGTCAGGCGGGCGAGTACCAGCCCGCGAAGTCCTCGTCGCACCACAGCCCGTTCAGCCGGTCTCTCACCCACATCGCGGTCGTACCGCCCGGGTTGCTCGCCCGCGCGATCTGTGCGGTCAGAGAGGGGACTTGCTCACCGGAACGGGGGCGGAGCGACAACTGACACCTCGACAACTGCATCGGTCTTCGATCAACCCCGAGCATGCCCGCTGATCAGGCGGGCACACCGGGAAACTCCAAGATCCCCGACAGAGTCAAGCTGAGTCCGGATCGCTCAGGCTGGCGACTGCGGTCGGGGAGGGCACCGACTTGGCGCTGCGTGCCCTCGCCAGATGAGCGAGTGCCTTCGCCAGTCGGGCCCGCTGCCGGACCAGGACCGTCTTGTTCTCCATGGGCACGGGCGGTCGACCGTTGGCGGCCCGGCGCCGTCGAGCCGGACCCGGCGGCCGTCGAGGAGCACCTGCGCGCGCAGGGCGTCCGCTTCACCACCTGGGAGGGGTGGCAGCTGCTGGACGCCCACGAGCGCGCGCTCGGCGAGGCCGAGCAGCGCGAGCGGGTCAAGGTCGTCGAGCGCGAGGAGATGCTCCGCCACAGCGGGGCCTGAGCCCCCCGCAGGAGTCCGGCCCGAACGTCCGAGGGCCCGGGCCGCGCCTGACGGGATCCCGGACGCTTTTGGTGATTCGAGGTCCTGATCATTTCGCCCCGCCGATCCGGTGCTCGGCGGGGCGATCCGGAGTGCCGGGCTGCCCTTCGGGAAGGCCGCCCGCGCCACCACACCGTCTCCACCGGAACCCCGCCCGGGCCCACCCGCACGCATCGACACCGGACCACCCCGCAACGACCACGCCACTCGCCGCACCCGATCACTCACAATTCACCAACAGCGTCCGGAGGTACGAGGGCTGCCGGGGACGGTTCACAGACCCGGCACGTGGTAGCCGTTGAGGCGCCAGAGCGCGGCGCTGTACCAGAGCAGGGCGATCAGGACGAGCAGGGCGCCGCCTGCCGTGGGCAGGGCCCAGCCGGGCAGCCGGCGGTGGCGGACCACGATGACCTTGGCGACGAACGCGCCGTAGAGGAAGCATCCGGCGAACGAGTGCACGGCGATCCGACTGTCCGCCAGCTGCACGCCGTAGGCCCCGAGGCAGTGGTAGGCGATCGGGAGGGACAGCAGGAATGCGGCCAGGCCGACCAGCCGGTGCCCGGTCCGGACCGACCGGGTTGCGGTGGGCAGGCCGGGCAGCCGGCCGTACATCCAGAGCGCCAGCAGGAGCTGGACCAGCGCGAGGCCCAGCAGGGCGGTGCCGAGTTGGGCCTTGAGCTGGTTGGCGTCGTCGAATCGGCGGCCGAAGAGGCTGCTCGCGTAGTCGGGTGTGTGCGCCCGGCCGTACCAGAAGAGGCCGGCCGTCACGGCCACCGGCAGCGTTGCCCACAGAAGGCCGGAGGCCCGCCGAGGGCGGGACGACCGTTCGACGCCGTTCAACCGCTCAGCTGCCCTCGACCTTGTTGCCCGAGGTGTTGACCACATACCACGTGGCACCGAAGGCGTTGGACTCCTCGCCGTTGGTGTCGCCCTGCGCCGTGTCGCCCTCGAAGTAGTAGAGCGGGTGGCCGTTGTAGACGATCTGGGTCGTGCCGTCCTTGCGGGTGCTCGTGGAGAGCTTGGCCTGGTCGACGCCGTTGGTGGCGGCGGGGGTGCCGGTGGTCAGGGCGGGGGGCCAGGCGGTGGCGCAGGCGTCGTAGCAGGTCGAGGTGGGCGAGGTGTCCGCCTCGAACAGGTAGAGCGTCTTGCCTCGGGCGTCGACCAGGATGTTCTGGTACTTGCCGACGGTGGTTGCCGAGACCGTGGCGGCCGCACCGCCGGCTCCGGCCGAGGGGCTCGGGCTCGCGCTCCCCGTCGGGGTCGCTTCGGCGGGCTGACTGCCGGAGGGGCTCGCTGCGGAGGTCGTCTCGGGTGTCGGGCTTGCCGCGGGTGTCGACTTCTTGCTGCTGGAGCAGCCGCTGCACACCACGGTGATCAGGGCGACGACGGCGGCCGTGGCGGTCACCGTACGGGAAACTCTCATGTGCTTCTCTCCGGCCGGGGTGGGAACTGGTGCCACCACTTCAGCGCGAACAGGCTCGGCCGCTTCACCAGGCACGCCAGCAGGCGGGCAAGGCGAGGCGACCGTTAACCCCGATGGCCGACAGTAGCGGCTCATGGCCCGGTTCGCCGCCGCGATCAACCTTGCCCGCATCGACGCCCACCTCACCAAAAACTCCCCGGACCCACACCCGCACAAGCCACTTCGCAGCATTTCGCCCCGCCGAGCACCAGCTCGGCGGGGCGAAATGATCAGAACCCCGAATCACCGACAGCGTCCGGGATCCCGTCGGGCGCCGCCCAGGTCCTCGGACGTCCAGGCCCGGGGCGCCGCCACCGAATCCCGCGGGAATTCCCGCCGAAGCCGCACCTGCGGGGCTCCGGCGGATTTCCGCGCCGGGAAATCCGCGGCCTGCTGCCGATCGTCCTGCCGCACCCCCGGGGTGCCCCGTCAGGGACGGACGATCGGCAGCAGCAGCTCGTCCACGATCTCCGCCGGACCGGGCCGCACTGAGTCCCGGGTGTCGCCGCCGCCTTGCCGCCGGGGCCCCGGCCCGCCCCCGCCGCAAGGCGGCACTTCCGAAGCAGCGCAACGCCGTCGTGCCCGAGCCACCGCGGCTGGTCGACCTCGACCGGCTCGGTCGGCCCACCGTCCGCCGGACCGGGCCGGCCCCTGGCATCACGGGGGGACCGGTCCCGGCCCAGCCGCAGCGCGCGTCCCGCACCCGGGCCGGTGGCATGTCGTCCCCCCGGCCGGGCGGCGCCGTGCCTCGCGAACAGTCCACTCGGCACGGATTCCAGGACAGCAGCTCCAAGGAGACCCTGGTGATCCGAACCCTCGCCGCCGACCTCGGGGAGGACCCGGACAGCCTCGACCAGCGTGGAAAGCTGAACGTCGGAGCCGACGTGGTCGACAACGCCGGCCGCTACTACGAGATCAAGGCACACGGCGGCGCCCGACCGGGCCACGTCACCCTCACCGCCGCGGAGTACAACCGAGCCCGGGAACAGGGAGAGAACTACATCCTGGTCGTCGCCGAACACCTCAACGAGGACAGCGGAGGGGAACCGGTCCTGACCCTGATCAGCGACCCGTTGGCCAAGCTCGACCTGGAGCCCGTGTCGGACGTCCGGCTCAAGGGCCTGCGCGGAGCCGACCTGGAGGCCCTCGTGTGGGAGTGGCCGACGACCTGACGCGGACGGGAGGCATACCCCGGACAACCCTCCCCCGGGGCGGCCGGGGTACGTCTTTCCCGACATGGGAAGGCGGAGGGTCGGTACGTGCCGGAGTCGGCGCGTACGGATCGTCAGTCCCACCAGAAGGACCAGACAGGGGAGCGGACCTGCCCGTCGCCGGCCTGCTCCAGGTCCTGGATGTCGTCGGGTGCGTAGGCGTACTGCTCGATGGCGACCCGGGCCGCGGTGTGCCGGTCGGATGGCGGGCGGGTGACCAGCAGTTCGAGGCAGGAGCTGCCCGCGTAGTAGAGCTCCGCGCCGAACCGCTCGTACCAGCTGCGCAGCACCGCGACGTGCCAGGCGGGCAGGAGTCGGCGGTCGTCGTTCCCGTCGGGGGAGAAGTTCCGGTTCGGTGTTTCGAGGGCCTTGGGGAGGAGCGCCGCACCTCGTAGCCGTGGCGGGCCCGGACGAAGCAGATCGAGGTGCTGCCGGAGCCGGAGTGGAACCGGCCGGGGCGGGTACGCCGGCTGGCTTCGGGGTTCTCGGCGATCTCCGGGGACGTCCGGGCGATGGAGGGCTGGTAGAACCGCAGGCCAGAGGGGGTGGCTAGAGGGTCCGCCAGTAGGTCATCGGATGCGGGGGTTTCGAGGCCGGGTGTCCCATCGGTGGAGGGTCCAGGCGCGTTGGATCAGGCACCGGACGGTGATGGTGACGCTGGCCAGGGCGATGAAGAACTCGACAGGGGTTCTTCATCGCTCGGTGCGGCGGCGGAGCTTGCCGAAGTTGTTCGTCTGCTCGGCACCTGCTGACGAACGGACTTGGCTGGGGGCGGCGATGTGGAGCCGGTCGCGTTGCCGCGCGCGGGGATCGGGGACCTGGCGGTCTTTCACGACACCGGCGCATGTGGGGCGAGCATGTCGTCGAACTGCAACTCCAGACCTCTGATCCCGGAGGTCACGGTCAAGGCCGATCGGGCCGGGCCGATCCGTGGGCGGCAGGCCGGGCGAGCTGTTGGCGCTGGAGGTGGGGCTGCCGGAAAACTTTTTCTCCGGGGACCGATGAGTTCAGGCGGTGGCGGCGGTCAAACCTGAGAAAGCAACGACAGCCGACCAGGGAGACCTGAAATGTCCAGCACCGCCACCGCCGCCACCACGACCACCGCCACGGCCGCGAAGTCCAGCACGGCCGTGGTCCGGGTGGTCTGGACGCTGCGGATCCTGCTCGCGCTCTTCTTCGCCCTGGCCAGCGCGCTGCCCAAGCTGCTCGCGCTCCCCGCCGCCACGACCGTTTTCGACGCCATCGGTGTAGGCCACTGGTTCATGTACCTGACCGGACTGGTGGAGCTGGCCGGAGCGGTCGGCCTGCTGGTCCGCCGGCTGGCCGGGCCGGCCGCGACGGCGCTGATCGTCTTCCTGGCGTTCGCGTTCGTCACCCAGCTCACCGCGATGCACGGAGAGAACGCCGGGACCCCGTTCATCTTCATGGTGCCGCTGGCCGTCATCGCCTGGAACCGGCGCGACGAGACGGCCGAGCTGCTCGGCCGCTCGCACTGACCTGGTGCTTGGAGGGGGGGTCCGTCAGCAGAGCCCGTCCCGGCTCCCGGACGAGCGGTCGAGGCGGGTCGTGGCCGGCGGATGGTGCTGCACGCCATGCACAGCGTTGTCGACTGGCTGGCCTTCGGGGTCTGGGAGGACGGGCGGCTCGTCCGCTCGCTGAGCCTGTCCCCGGACAGCGGGATCATCGAGGACATCGGTGAGCCGCTCTCCTTCGAGGTGCCATCCTGGGCTCGGGAGCGCCCGGCCGATATCGTCCCGTGGCCCGACGAGGACGAGCATGTTGAGAGGTGGCTTCGAGTGCTCGGACCTTCCGTGGCTCGGGGGTCGTGTCGCGGTAGGCCGGTAGCGGGTCGGGGTTGGCCGCAGGAAGAAGAGGGGGCCAGGATGGCCGTGGGGCGTGCGGGGACAGTCCTGTTGGCGTTGGGGGGAGTTCTGATCGCAGCCGGCGGTGTCACCGCAGTGGTCTGTGTCCGCGATTCGGGAGGGGTGGTGACGCAGGAGAACATCCCGCTCACCCCGGAGATGCAGAAGTATGCCGAGACTCCGGCGGCGTTTGAGGAGTACCTGCGTTCGCATCCGCCGAAGCCCCTGATGGGTGAGATCCGTGGGGGAGGCAAGTAGCACACAGGGGTGGGGCTGCGCAGGTCGAACGCGCAGCCCCGCTCCCGACGCCGGTAGCGGTCAGTGCGAGTTGAGCCAGTTGATCACACCGGCGGCGCTGCTTCCATGGTTGGACGAGTACGTGTGGTTGTCGACCCAGTTGTTGCTGTCTGCCAGTTGATGGCTGTTGGCCCCCACGATCTGGCTGTTCCCGTCGAGGCCGGCGATCACGGGGCCGCCACTGGCGCCGTGCCCCCATATCGAAGGGGAGCTGATCGCGGTCGTGGTGTCGGCGCGCTCCGCGGGGGAGGGTGAATCCGACTATCCGTTGCCGTACAAGCGGCGGGACGTAGCCTGCGGTCTGGACCAGTCGGCCCCGCGCTCGCGGGGATGGCTCCTGCTCGGCGGCCCGACGTGGGTCCGCCCGGCTGTCGGCCCCGCGCTCGCCGGGGTGACCCCCAAGCCTTGACCTCTCGCGAGGTGTGCCTCCAATCAGCCCAGCCCGCGCGGAGGCGACCCTGAGCACTGACAGTTCGTCACCGATTCCGGAAGTGCCGCCTGCCCCGGTTCGGCGCGCGGGCGGCACAGCAGAGGAGGCCCACTGATGGAGAGCACCGTGCGGGCCCCCGCCGGGCCATGACCCCGGCCCCGGCCGGTCCGCCGCCCGAACCGCCCTGCGCGGTGGCGCCGTGGCCTACAGTGAGAGCTTCTTGCGGACGGGACCGGGTGACGGCACGAGCGGGAGGGGGCCGGGGTGGAGCGACGCGTACGTCGGACCGCGGCGGCCGCGCTGTCCTGGGCGTTCCTCGCGGCCTGGGCCGTCTGCCAGGTTCTCCTCGGCACGGCGACGGGCGCGGCGCAGCCGGCCCCCGGCGCGCCGCCCGCCGTCGCCGCCCCCGCCGCCGTACGACTCGGCCCGGCGGGCGCGGAGGTCCGGCGCACCGCGGACCGCCCCGGTTCCGACGTCGCCCAGCGGCAGGCGGCTGTCGCCGAGCCCGGCGTCCGGCTGCCCGCGCTCCCGCCGGTCGCGCTTCCGGCCGCCCGGACGGACGCCCCCCGGCCCCGGCCCGGGGTGTACGCCCCGGGGCCGCGCCAGGAGCGGGCGCCACCGTCCGACCACTACGACCCCCGCCATACCCGCGGTCCCCCCTCCACCCGGTCCAGCTGACGTCCCATCGCGCCCGCCGACCCGGGTGCCGCGGCCTGCCCGCGGCCCGGACGGGAGGACTCCGGCCATCGTGCCCGGAGCGTTCCCGGCGGCGCGCCGTCCCCTCGCGTCCGCCCGTCCCGGGTGCGGCGTCCCCTGCGGACGCCCGGCTCCCGCGGACCGCCCGTGGAGTACCCATGCCTACTCGCCGTACCGCGTTCTGGCGCGCGCTCGTCGCGCTCGCCGTCGTCGGTGTCTCGCTCTACGTCGCCCTGACCACCCCGCCCCGCCTCGGCCTCGACCTGCGCGGCGGCACCCGGATCGTCCTGGAGACCCAGGACTCGCCCACCGTCCGCGCCGACGCGGACGCCACCGACCGGGTGCTGGAGGTGCTGCGCCGCCGGGTCGACGGCCTCGGCGTCGCCGAACCCTCGCTCGCCCGCGCCGGGGAGCGGCGCATCGTCGTCGAACTCCCCGGCGTCCAGGACCCCCGCGAGGCCGTCGGGGTCATCGGCCGCACCGCCCAGCTCACCTTCCACCCCGTCGTCGCGACCGCCGATGGCCCGGCCGGATCCCCTGCAGCGGACGGCTCCCGGGTCCTCGCCGACCCCGGCCTCCCCGGCGGCCACCTGCGGCTGGGCCCGCCGGCGCTGACCGGCGACGGCGTCGAGGACGCCTCGGCCGTCCTCGACACCCGGACGGGCCGCGGCTGGAGCATCGACCTCTCCTTCCGCGGCTCGGCCGGCGACGCCTGGGCCAGGCTCACCGGGGACGCGGCGTGCGCCGCGTCGGCCGACCCCGCTCGCCGGGTCGCCATCGTGCTCGACGACCGTGTCCTGTCCGCCCCCGGTGTTCAGGACAGCGTGCCGTGCGGGCAGGGGATCACCGGCGGTTCGACGCAGATCACCGGCGGCTTCTCGGCCGACGAGGCCCGTGACCTCGCCGCCCTGGTCAAGGGCGGCGCCCTGCCGGTCCCGGTGACGGTGATCGAGCAGAGCACCGTCGGCCCCACCCTCGGCGCCGAGGCGATCCGGGCCAGCTCCCTGGCCGCGGCCATCGGTCTGCTCTGCACCGGGGCCTTCATCATCGCGGTGTACCGCCTGCTCGGCGTGGTGGCCACCGTCGCGCTCGCCCTCTACGGACTGATCTCGTACGCCGCCGTGGTCGCGCTCGGCACGACGCTCACCCTGCCCGGGCTGGCCGGCTTCGTCCTCGCCATCGGCATGGCGGTGGACGCCAACGTGCTGGTCTTCGAACGGGCCAGGGAGGAGTACACCGCTCCTCGGGCGGTCGGCCCCGGCAAGGAGCGCGACCTGCGGCGCCCGCTCCGTGTCGGGTTCGCGAAGGCATGGAGCGCGGTGGCCGACTCCAACGTGACGACGCTGCTCGCCGCCGGTCTGCTCTTCGTGTTCGCCACCGGCCCGGTCAAGGGCTTCGGGGTGACGCTCTCGATCGGCGTGCTGGCCTCGATGTTCTCGGCCATGCTGATCACCCGGCTGCTCGCCGAGTGGGCAGTGCGCCGGCCCTCCGCCGCCCGGCGGCCCACCCTGACCGGCATGGCCACCGTCGGTCGGCTCCGGACCCGGCTGACCCGGCGGCCGCCCCGGCTGATGCGCCACCGGCGGCGCTGGCTGGGCGCCTGCGCCGGCCTGCTGATGCTCGCCCTGGCCGGGATCGGCGGGCGCGGCCTGGACTTCGGCGTCGAGTTCACCGGGGGCCGGGCGGCGCAGTACACCGCCGCGCAGAGGGTCGACGCGGACGCCGCTCGCGCGGCGGTGGCCGACGCCGGGTTCCCGCAGGCCGTGGTGCAGACCACCGGCGACACCGGCGTGTCCGTCCGCACCAAGGAGACCGGCGACGACCAGCAGCAGCGCATCCGGGAGGCACTCACCGGCGTCACCGGCGAACTGTCCGTGGAGCGCGACGAGCTGATCGGGCCGAGCCTCGGCAGCGAGCTGCGCGGCTACGCGCTGGCCGCGCTCGGGCTCGCGGTCGCCGCCCAGCTGCTCTACCTCACGATCCGCTTCCGGCGGGCCTTCGCGGCCGCCGCGGTGATCGCGATGGCGCAGGACCTGCTGCTCGTCCTCGGCCTCTTCGCCTGGCTGGGCAAGCCGGTGGACAGCGTCTTCCTCGCCGCGCTGCTCACCATCGTCGGGTACTCGGTCAACGACACTGTGGTGGTCCTGGACCGGCTGCGCGAGCTGCGCCGGACCGGGACGAAGGCGAGCTGGGCGGACCTCGCGGACCGCGCCGTGGCGCAGACCCTCCCCCGAACGGTGAACACCGGCATGGGGGCGCTGTTCGTCCTGGTGGCCCTGGCGGCCCTCGGCGGTGACTCGCTCGCCGACTTCTCGGTGGCGCTGTTGGCCGGGGTCCTGATGGGCACGGCGTCGACGGTGTTCACCGCGATGCCGGTGGTCGTACTGCTCCAGGAGCGGTTCCCGGACCGGCCGCGGGAGGCCGGGGAGGCACGGGCGCCTCACGCGGCGGGCGCGGCGCGAACGCGCGACCACAACGGCGCGGTGGTCTGAGCGGCGCCGGTTCGGCGGGGAGGCCGTGCGTTTCGCGACCGGCCGGCCGAGTGGGGTCGGCCGGCCGGTCGCCGGGGAGGGCTGTTGCGCGCTGCTGATGCTGGACCTTGCCGCCGGGCACCTTGCCGCCGACCGGGTGGACGGTGCGTTCGCCATCGCGGACAAGGCGCTCGATGCCGGGGCCACCTACGGGTCCGGCCGCCCTCGACGCCTCGGCCGCCCCCGCGCACATGGCGGGCAGCGAGACAGTCGTCGGTCTGTCAGACGTCGTCCTCGCGGTCTGGGACGGCATGCCCACACGCGGGCACGGTGGAACCGCAGACGTCGTGGCCAACGCGCGACGCTGCGGCGTTCCCGTCCAGGTCCTGTGGCCCGAGGGCGCGACGAGGTAGTCCGACGTCACAGGTCGGCCACGACCGTGCACGACCGATCGGCAACCCGGCACCGTTGCCCCACACCACACCTGTCCTAGGGGGGGACCATGCGCACCCGTACCACCGCCACGGCCGTCGTCGCCGTACTGCTCGCCGTCGGCTCGGCCGCCTGTAGCTCGACCAGTGGCTCGAAGGGGGCGCCCGCGGCACCGAGCAGCGCGGTCACCGCCCAGCCGACCTCGACAGCGGCCGCGCCGGCTGCGCCCCAGACACCGGCCGAGGCCGGTGCGGCGGCGCCCGCGCCGGCCGGGGCGAAGCCGAGTGGGCCGCCGGCCAAGCCGGATGCCGCGACCACCGCGGCGTACATCGCGGCGCTGACCGCGATCGACCCGGAGATCGTCAGCGACAAGCCGGACCGGGCAGTGTCGCGCGGCCGCGACCAGTGCACCTCCGTCGCCGAGTGGCCGAATGACCAGGCGAAGCTGGTCGACCTCGCCAGCAAGCGGTTCACCTCGGCGAAGCATCCGGAGGGCTTCGGACCTGAGAAGTCGGCACGGATCCTTGAGGCCGTGCGCAAGCACATCTGTCCGACCTACTGAGCCTGGACACGACGAAGCGCCCCCGTCCCGGCCGAGGCCGAGGCATGCGGTCGGCCCCGCGCTCGCGGGGATAGCTCCGGCCAGTCCATGTTGGTCGCGCAGATGCTGCTGTCGGCCCCGCGCTCGCGGGGATCGCGCTCGGCGCAGCCCGCCTACGGATGCGTCCAAGTCTCCCGTCGATGCGCGACCGCCCCCCGGACCTCTGCCAGCGCGCGTTCGCGGTCGACCGGCGGCGGCTGGAACCGGCCGCCGGACCGTCGGACGTGTTCCTCCCAGCGGTCCTGCCAGAACTCCACCGTCCAGCCGGGCCATCGCTGTGGCATCTCGTACGCCTCGGCCGACGCCCCGAGTACCCACCAGCCCACCCGGCGCCGAACCGGATCGACATGGACCCCGGCTTCAGCCGGCATGCGACACACCGCCTGCTCCGGACCGTCGGCCAGCCGGTCGAGAAGCGAAGTCCCCTCGCGGATCGGATGGTCGGCAACGTTCGCCACCACATAGCAGCGGTCCGAGCCGACCGTCACCACTGCGACCATCGGCTCGGGGTCGGCCAGGTCCTCCGGATGATGGCGCCGCGAAGTTCACGAGCCGTGCGAGCGCAAACGCCACGACGCCGAGCTGACCGGGCACATCCGCCGCATCCACGCCGACTCCGACGCCACCTACGGATCCCCGCGGGTCCACGCCGTCCTGCGGCGTGAGGGCACCCACGTGGGCCGCAAGCGCGTCGAGCGCCTGATGCGCCAGGCCGGCCTGCAGGGCGTCAGCCCTCGCGGGCCCCGCTCCTTCACCCGCCGCGACCCGGCGACCAACCTCGCCCCGGACTTGGTCCAGCGCGACTTCACCGCCGCCGCGCCGAACCGGCTGTGGGTCGCCGACATCTCGCTGATCCCCACCGGCGAGGGACCGTGGTGGCTGGCCACGATCCGCGACGCCTTCTCCCGCCGGATCGTGGGCTGGCACACCTCCGAGCGGGCGGACGCCGACCTCGTGCTCACCGCGCTGGAGTACGCCCTGCACGGCCGACCCATCGAGCCCGGGAAACTGATCCATCACAGCGACCACGGGTGTCAATACACGTCCATCAAGCTCACAACTCGCCTGCTGAAGGCGGGAATCGAGCCGAGCATGGGAAGCGTGGGCGACTCGTTCGACAACGCCCTCGCGGAGAACTTCTGGAGCGTCCTGAAGACCGAGTGTGTCCGCCGCACGACCTTCGCGACCCGCACAGACGCCGACCTCGCACTGTTCGCCTATATCGACGGCTGGTACAACACCCGCCGCATCCAGAAGCGACTCGGCTGGCTCAGCCCCGACGAATACGAGGCCAAGTACTACGCCGACCAGGCGACGGCCGAACCAGTGGCCGTCGAACTACCCACACCCGCCCTGACCAGGTAATCAACACCTCCCGCGCAGCGGGGGAAGCTCACCCCCCTTGCCGTGCCGACGCAAGGCGATCGTAGTGCGATCCCGATGAGGCGGCATCCGGCACGTTGCCGTCGCGTCCCAACCGTGCCCGATCGAGAGGGAAGCCACGGGCCTCTCGGGCAACTCTCACCAACGAACAAGGCGAAGGTTCTCTGATGCGGCAGAGTACGCAGTCGGTGTTCGCGCAGCTTTCCGGGAATACCCCCCCGCGAACGCCGTCCTCCTGGTCCGCTGCCCCGGGCTCGACGCCCTCACGCCGCGTGTCCGCTCCTTCGCCGTCATGCTGACGGGACACCAGGGCGAACGGTTTCCGGAACGGCCCGACGCGGTCCGCCAGGACGACCAGCCCAACGTCCGCACCCTCGCCGCTGTCATCGTCGCAGGAAGTTCCCTGCCCTCGAACTTCGGCGTCATTGAAGGACACGTGATCCGTATCGTTCCGTGGAATCGACGCTGTCAAGTGCCGCCGAGGCTCCTGCCGCTTCGAATACGTGCTGGCCGATTGGGTCGCGGGCCGGAAGACTGAGCTGCTGTGGACATGGGGATCTCTGGTTTCAAGCCGTCCTTCCTGGTAGGGGTCGAGGCGGTTCGGCAGGCTCACGAGGCACGTCTGGCAGCGCTCGTCGGCAGGCGGCTGGCGGGGTTCGCCCTGGTGCGGTTCGCTGAGGACGACGACTGGTTCGCCGACTGCCCAGTGGTGGTGGACTTCGACGGCCTCCAGATGGAGGTCTGCCACGCGAGGCTCGACGAACTCTCGATCGGCTGGAACACGATCGACACCGCAGCGACCATCACCGGGTGGGGGCGGTCCGAGCTCACGCCCCGGTGGTCCCACAGCGATGAACGGCTGGAGCCGTTCATCGCCCGGGAACTGCGCGAGGTCGCGCTGCTCGAGTGGCGGCCGGCAGACCGTGACCTGGCGGCCGCAACGGTGGCGGTGGAGTTCACCTTCCCCGAGGGCCGTCTGCGGATCGTCAACGGCCTCGACGAGAACCACATCGAGACCGGCGCTGCCCAGCCGGACTATATCCGACACCGGATGCGCCGCTGATCGCTCGTTCACCAGTGACGATCCACCGCTTCGCGCGGCACTCGTCAGCTGGCGCTGCTGTCACCTATCGAAGCCACCCCCCTTCCAAAACCCGCAGAGGCCCCACCGGAAAATATCCGGCAGGGCCTTTGCGGCTTTAGGAGCGGGGGTGGAAGAAATGGGGCTGGCCAGCTGTAGGCCTTAGGCCGTTCTTGCTGCGCTGCCTTACAGGCCTGGCGTCCATGGAATCCACCGTTACCCTCGCCCTAGTCTCGCCTAAGCGCGCGTCCCGAGAACATCGAAGACGACTTCCATGGCCAGGGAAGCGAGTTCTTTACACGAAAGGAGCTGGGACTTCATAGTGCATGACCCGGACGTGCTCAACGAACTCAGGACCGACGGAGGTGATTGCGCCTCAGATAGTAGGGGAGTCCTTGACGCGATGGTCAGTCCCACCAGAAGGACCAGACGTGGGAGCGGACCTGCTCGTCGCCGGCCCGTTCCAGGTCCTGGATGTCGTCGAAGGCGTAGGCGTACTGCTCAATGGCGACCCGGGCAGCAGTGAGCCGGTCGCTCGGCGGGTGGGTGACCAGCAGTTCGAGGCAGGAGCTGCCCGCGTAGTAGAGCTCGGCACCGAACCGCTCGTACCAGCTGCGCAGCACCGCGACGTGCCAGGCGGGTAGGAGTTGGCGGTGGTCGTCCCCGAAGGGGGAGAAGTTCCAGTTCGGTGTTTCGAAGGCCTTGGGCAGGAGTGCTGGCACCTCGTAGCCGTGGCGGGCTTGGACGAAGCAGATCGAGACGTTGCCGGAGCCGGAGTGGAACCGGCCGGGGTGGGTCCGCGGGTCGACTTCGGGGTGTTCGGTGAGGTCTGCGGCGAGGGTGTCCTCGAACATGTCGGACGGGAGGGCCAGGGGCGGGCCCTCCCAGTCGGCGAGGGTCCATTCCCGGGCGGCCGAGACCAGTTCCTGGACCACCTCTTCCGGGTCTTGGGCGAGGGCGCGGGCGAGGCCTTCCGGGCCGCCGCCGGACCAGGGGCCGCCGATCGCCTCCCGGGCCACGAAGTCGCTGCTCCACAACGGTGAGACGAAGGGGTACCACCCGGTTTGAGCGTGTTCACGGTGGTAGCGCAGCCAGGTCTCGTAGGCCTGTGCCTTGGGGACGCGGATCTCCAGGACGGTGACCGAGTCGCCGACCGTGGCGCTGTGCACCTCGGCCTGGAGGTGTCCGGTCATGGCCTGCTCGGACAGGGCAGGGCGGTGGTTCATGGGTTCCTTCCAGCAGAATCGGACGGCGGTCCGGAACGGGGAGGCCGTCCCGGACCGCCGTGAGGAACTACGTGGTCACTTGAGGTTAATCGTCGTCCGATAGCCGTCGCCGATGAGGTGGACCTGAGAGAGATTGATGGTCTCCCTTCCAGGTGTCTTGAGCCATCCGTTGACCTTGTTCTTCGCCTCTCGCTCGGTGATATTGGAATTCAACAACATGATGTAGACGGAATCGACTCCTTGTGTGTTTGCCTTTGAGAGGTGGCCGTTGATTCGGTTTGCACTGCCCCTGACCAGCTTGAACTCGGACCTGACTCCGTCGACCCAGGCGTCAAAGCGATTTCCATCCTGGGCACCGGGGGCAGGTGTGTTCTCGCCCCGCGCCACGACGTGGTGGCCGTCCAACGCGACCTGGAAGGCCACTTCGAAGTCGTCGTCGCCGAATGCGCCCGCGTCGGATTCGTTCTTGCCGCTGTCCGACTCGTCGATCCTGCTCAGGACCTCCTTCACCTGGTCGGCCAGTCCCTTCTGGTTCATGTAGGAAGCGAACCGGCAGCCGGCTTTGCCTCCGGGCTCCCTCTGGCAGCTGTGAGAGTCGATTTTGCGAACCTGACTGAGCATCTTGCCCCACTCGAACTTCCCCGCGCCCACGATCTCGTCGTAGCGCTTGTCGCGTAGCATCTGCGCCTTCTTGGGGTCGGTGTGCTTCGCGCGGTGCTGGGCGTCGACCTCCGCGTACTGGCGGGTGAAGGCTTTCGCGACGGGCGCGTCGAGGCCTTGTCCCTCACCCACGTACTTGCCGTTGGTGCAGTCCTCGCCGCGGGCGTTGCAGTAGTTGCGTTCGTCCGGGTCGTATTCGCCGCTGGGATCGGAGCGGTCGATCGGGTTGTTGTGAGCGTATGCGTAGCCGTTGAGGGCCTGCGGGTCGTCGCTCACCAGCAGCGGGTCGACGCTGAGGAAGCGGCCGGTGGCAGCGGCGTACTCGCGGGCCCCGAGGTGGGTGAAGCCGGTAGTGGTGTCGGCTTCGCCGCCGATGAAGCCCTTGTCTCCGAGCCAGCCAGCGGGCGCGGGCTGGTTACCGCGGGGGTTGCCGAACGGGTCGACGGGGCGGCGGGTTGTGGCGAGCGTCGTCAGGTCGATGCTGACTGTGTTGGTGCCGTGGTGGTCGGCGGCCTGGACGAGGAAGCTGCCGGCCGCGGTACCGGCTCCTTGGCGGACCATGGTGAGGCCGCCGGGGATGGGGTAGTAGCGGATGCCGCTCTGGGGCTTGCTTACGGTGCCGGTGTTGACGGTGAGTTCGTCACTGCCGAGGTTGATGGTGGTGCTGCTGGGGTTGCGGCGGATGAGCTGGTTGCCGTCGGCGTCGTAGAGGTATGTGGTGGTGGTGCTCGGGGTTGTCCACTTCTGCCCGGCTGGGACGGTGCTCGCGCAGTCGCCGAGGGCCAGGGCGGTGCTGTTGGTGGTGACGTCACCGGGGATGGCGAGGCACAGCTTGGACTCGGGGTTCTGGATGGTTCCGTCGGCGCGGGGAGTCCAGGTCTGCGCGGCGGAGTTGTCGCAGTTCTGGACCTGGACGGCCGAGCCGGCCGTGGTGCCCATGGCCTGGACGCACTTGCCGAGAACGACGAGCCGGTTGTTGGCGACGGTGTAGAGCTGGCTTCCGTCGTCGGTGCAGGCGTTGATCTGCAGGGCGGTCCCGTTGGCGGTGCCTCCCCCGGCCGTGGCGATGCACATGCCGCCGTTACCGGTGATCCGGCCCGGGGCGGTGTGGCTCGCCAGCTTGCCCTCGCTGTTCCAGGTCAGAGCGGAGGTGCCGGTGCCGGACACGCCGGTGCGGATGGCGGTGGTGTTGCCGGTTGCGTCGTACTGGGTGGCGCCATTGGCAGTCGTGGTGGTGCCGGCCTTGACAGTGGATCCGAGCAGAGCGTGCGCGCCGCCGATGCCGCCGCCGGTGTTGGCTGCGGTGGTCGGCGTGTTGACGGTTCCGGGTGCCGGGAACTGCTGGGTGGTGGTGACGTCCTTCGCCGTGTCACCGGTCGGGTCGTGTTGGATGAGGGAGGTGCGGTTGCCGGTCAGGTCATAGGTGTACTCCTGCCAGTAGGGGTTGCCACCGCCCACAGTGGTCTTGGCCGGTGCCACGGCACCGCTGGTCGGGGTCGTGTTGGCGCAGGCGCCCTGGTCGAGGGTCTTGTGCTGGAGCGGGTCCGGGGTGGTAATGCCGCCGGTGTCGGTCCAGGCGGTGGTCAGGCGGCCGAGGTAGTCGTAGGTGAAGCACTGCCGGTCGGTCGCGGCGGGATTGTTGTCGGGAATGTCGGTGATCGAGGTGATCGAACCGCTGGGGTCGTAGGTGTAGTTGGTCTGTTGCACCGCGCCCGTGACGGAGGTCTGCTTGTCGAGGAATCGGGAGCGGACCCGGCCGGTGGCCTGGTCGAAGTCGGTGGTGGTCACCACCTGGGTGGCCCACGGGTTGACGGTGGAGCGCACCGGGCGGCCGAAGGCGTCGTACGCGGTCTGTACGTCGTAGGTCGTCGCGCCGGCGTAGGAGAACATCTGGCCGTAGCTGTTGTTCGAGTACGCGAGCTCCTCGTACGGCAGGCCGCCGAGGGCTGGCAACGTGGTCAGCTTGGGATTGCCGGTGATCGGGTCGTACTGGTGACTGGTGGTGTAGGTGTACGTACCCGAGCTGAGACCGGCCTCGGTGCCCGGCATGCTGACGGTGGTGCCGGTGGGCCGGTAGCCGTTGTCGTAGCCGGTGATGGCGGAGGTGTACTTCTGGCCGCCGCTGCCGCCCACGTAGCGGGTGGAACCGGTGGGCTTGCCCTTCATCACGGTGTCGTACGTCCAACTGGCCAGTTGGGTGGCCGGCGTCACCGGGCCCTCGTACAGGCCGGTCTTTCGGCCGGCGATGTCGTAGGTGTAGCTGAGGACCTCGCCCTTCCCGTTGGTGGTGGAGGTGCGCCGCGACTCCGCGTCGTAGGTGTGGGTGACGGAACCGGAGTCCGGGTCGCTAGTAGAGGTCTGACGGCCCCGCAGGTCGTAGCCGAAGCGCCAGGTGTTCCCCGCGGCATCGGTCAGGGAGGTGCGCTGGCCTGCCGCGTCGATGGTGTACCGGGTCACGTCCGCGTCCGCGGCCTTGCCGGTCGCGGTGGTGGTGCGGTACTGCCACCGCTCGGTGGTGTATCCGCGGGCGTCGGTGACCGCGCTGGTGGGCCAGGAACCTTGCGGCGGGACCACATCGGTCCGGTCGACGCCAGGGTAGGCGGTGGTGGTCCGGCTCTGGAGTGCCCCGAGGGACCAGAGCTCCGAGGCGGCCGGTCGGCCCAGGCCGTCGAAGGTGATCCGGGTCTGGGCGGGGATGGTGCTGTCCGGAGCCGCCACCAAGGTGGTGACCGGGGCGGAGTCCTTGTTGTACCAGGCGGCGTTGGCGGCCCGGATACGTCCTTGGGAGTCGTACAGGGTGTCGGTGATCAGCCGACCGGTGTAGGCCGGGTTGCCCGGGGAGGACTGGGTCTGCCGGGGGCGGGAGAAGCCGTCGAGAAGGGCGACCTGGGACGTGTAGACCGGGGACGCCCCGTCCGCTGTCAGCGTGGAGCTGGTGGTGGTGGACGGTACCCCAGTGGTGCTGGAGACGTTGTAGGAGAACTTCTGGTTGGGGTTGGGCTTGGTGGCCGGAGTGCGGCCGGGCAGCCAGACGGCAGTCAGCCGGCCGAGTGCGTCGTAGGTCTCGGTGGCGGTCTTGCCGTTGGGGTCCGTGACGGCGAGCGGAAGGGATCGGCGGCTGTCGACCTTGGTGACCGTGGTCCAGACGCTGGTCGGGGAGCCTGGGGCGGGCGCCGAGACCGTCACGGTGGTCGGGAGTTCGCCGTTGGCCCCCGCTGTGAAGACGGTTGTGGTGGTGGCGCCGTTCGGGTGATCGGCGTCGGTGGTGTTCGGGTTGTTCACCGAGACCGTGCGGCCGTATGCGTCGTAGACGCTGGTCGAGGCCATGACGAACACGGGGATGCTGCCGTCGAAGCGGTCGAGGGCCTGTGCGCCGGTCGCGTCGGCCGTCGCGAGGGCCTGCCCGTGGGGCAGCCCGTCGTAGAGCACCCGGTTCCAGGAGACCGTGTTGGCCGCCGTGGGTGCGGCGGTGCAGGCACCCGGGCCGGAGACGGTCAGGGCCTCCGAGATGTGGTCGCTGTACTGCACGTCCGGGCCGATGGCGTACCCGGTGCGGGTGCACAGGTCGGGCAGCCCGTCGGCCTGGTCGAGTACGGTGACGGTCCGGTTGTTGTGTGCCGGGTCGCTGGTCGTCGTCTTGGTGCGCGTCTGCGGGCTGCCGTCCGCCTTTGCGGCGCGGGTCGTAGTGGTCTTGCTGGTGGCGGTGAAGCGGGCGACTAGGTCGGGAAGACCGTTGCCGCGGGCCTGGGTGGCGGTGGCCACCTCGCCGCTGGAACTGTTGACGATCACGGAGATGACGGGGCCGTCCGCCTGGGCGAAGGTCTCGGTCTGCAGGACCTGGCCGGTGAGCCAGTCCACGTCGGTGGACTTGCGGCCGAGGGCGTCGGTCAGTTGGGGGACGGCCCGTTTCGTGTTGTCCTTGCGGATGTCGCCGTCCATACCCTGGCGGTAGGTCACCCGGACCTGGCTCTTGGGCCCGTCGTTGCCACTGCCCACCGTCGTGGTGACGGTGGCGAAGCCACGGAACTCCCCCCAGGTGCGGGACTTGGCGTCGGTGAGCTGGCTGTCATCGCGGTGCCAGCCGGCCGGGCCGTAGGCGTAGCTGGTGGTCTTCGCTGGAGCGTTGGTGGCGAGGTCGTTCTCGGTGAGCGAGGCGACGGTGTGATGGTGGAACCAGTCCAGGACCGGGTCGGCTCCGACGATCGAGCCGGGCGGGGACCAGCGGACGGGGTAGCAGGACCGGGTGTTGTCGTCCTCGGCGGTCGGCATCACGCCCTTGATGCGGGAGCACTCGGGCAGGTTGTAGTCGACGTTGAGGACGCCGCCGGTCTCGTTGCGAATCTGCTGGATGCGCGGGCGGTTCATCAGCGGCGGTGCCGGGACGAGATCAGTGCCGTCGACCCGGTTGGGCAGCATCACCGGGGTGAAGGTGACCGGCGGGGTGCTGGCGTCGGGGCTGGCCGTCTTACCGGTGCGTTGGACGGAGTCCAACCAGAGTACCTTCTGGCTGGTGGCGTCGCTGGGGTCGGGGAAGGAGTGTTTCAGCTCGTAGCTGTCGACGTCCTGCCACGAGTTGTTGACGCGCACCTGGGTCGCGATCGAGGCCAGCCGTTTGGTGGTGAAGTAGGTCGGGCTGTAGTTGGTGCAGGTACCGGTGTCCTTGCACTCCTGGTCGACGGGGACGTCGGGCCAGTTGTCCTTGTTCGCGACGGTGCGGTTGGCTGGGTCGCAGGCCGAGCCGGCTGCCAGGCAGCGCTCGGCGACAGTGAAGTTCACCCGGGCTGCAGGCTGCAGAGAGCCCTTCGCCGCGACCTGCTCGCTCAGCCGCTGACCGTAGTCGATCCGGGACAGGGTGGCGGCTCGGGTGTAGGCGGTGAGAGCGCCGTTGCCGTTGTTCTGCCCGCCGCCGCGGGAGTAGTGGTTGACCTCCGGCGCCCAGGTGTAGGTGGTCAGGTTGCCGTGGTCATCGACCACGTAGTCGAGTGAGAGGCGCTGCCACATCTGGCACCAGGACGCCTTGCCCTTGGCCGCGTCGTAGCACCGGTCCCCGCTGTTCGGAGCGTAGACGGGCACGGTGGAGACGGAGTTGGTCGCCGGGTCGCTCCTGTCGCCACCGGGCAGGTGGTTGAGCCCGAAGTAGTACACGGTTCCGGAGACGTCGGTGACCTTGGCGTAGATGCCGTTGTCGGTGCCGTTGGCGGCGCCGCTGCCGAACTCGACCTTCGTGCCGTCGTCATCCCGAAGGTGCCAGACCCCGGTCGTATCGTCCGAGGCCGCCGCGTTGTTCGAGGCTCGTACCAGTTGCCCGGAGTGTCCGCCGAGTACCAGGGTGGCGTTGAAACCGTCCCAGCACAGGTCGCCGGAGTTGGTGATGCCGTCCTTGTCGCACGGCAGGTAGCCGCGCTCGATGAAGCCGGGGTTGAAGTCCCAGCCATCGCCGATCCAGGACGCCTGGGCGTTGGTCGCCGACGTCCTGCCGTCCACCGACGAGGAATCGTAGCCGAGCGAGACGGTGGGCGCGTCGTCGCCGAGTGCGGGCGGAACCTGAACGCCATAGCTGTAACTCATGGAGCCGGAGGACCCACCGGCGGACCAGCCGGAAGAACTGGAGAGAGCGGTGGCCTTGTAGGTACCACCCCCGCCCGCGGCACCGGTCTCCGCCGCCAGCAGCACTCCGCCGACGGCGGCCGCAGAGGCAGGTGCCGCCGCGAACGATGCCTTGGCAGAGAACGCGGCTGCGGTCGCCTCCTCCGGTTCTCGGGCGGCAGGAAGTTCGATCTCTGTGACGAGGCGCCCGGTGGCGACATCGTGACCAGTGGTCACCGGAGTGCGGACCTGACACGACGGAACCTCGGGGGAGGTCAGGGCGCAGGACGGCAGCGTCACCAGACGCCCGCGGGAGGCGAACTCGATGCCCGTCCGGGTACTCAGCTCAACCGGGTCGACGGCGACCCTGACCGGGACCTTGCCCTCGCCGGAGCTTGCCGGGGGTTGGGTCGGGGCCGGGGTGCCGCCGGTCTCGGCGGATTTGCCCGGGGCGGTGGCTGTCAGGGAGAGAAGCAGTCCGTCCGTGCCAGCGTTGCGGCCGTCCGACGGTGCCACGGTGACCGACGACGCAGCGCCTGCCGCTTGCCCGACACCGCTGACCCAGACCGGAAGCGTTCCGATCCGGGTAGGTGCCCCGGTGAGGTCGGCGGTGACGGAGCCCCCATACGCGGCCGGTGCCTTCGGACCGGGGGCACCCGCTCGCCCGGGGACGGGGTAGTGCGGTGCGACCTCGCTCGGCTTGGCCACCAGGGAGGTCTTCACCGACGGGGTACCCGGTAGAGGGGTAGCCGGCGGCTCCCACACCCGGGAGAAGTCCGGTGCCGAGGTGGCGGCCTGAGCGGCCACCGGCACCAGAAGCGAGGCTGTCACAGCCAGCCCGATGGCGCCGGCCACTCGCCGACGCCTGCCGGCCGGAGGTCGGGTTCTTCTACTAACTATCAAGGAATTTCCTAGAGTTGACGATCCATTGCCCGACTCTTGGTGAGCCATGGGCTGGAGAATTCTATTCGCAAGTGATCATCAATCTGTATGGGTGCGGTCGAAATAACTCAGGCGATGCGAATCACGGTGGGGCTTTGTGGGGATTCACCCGGTTTTGGTGATTCGGTTATCAAAAAAAGATCTTGACTGCTCCGACTGTCACTGAAAGTGTTCATCCGACCTCTGCGCAGTTCGCGCAAGTGGCTGATATTCAGGGAAATCGTGTGCGCACCACGTCAACATTTTTGATGGACCGTCAAAAAACATATCCTGCATCAAGAAAGGACCGACCTGCCCGACTCCGAGCCATGTCGGCAGCGACGGTCCTGGTGGTCTCCGCCGGCCTGCTCTCACTCGCCCCGGTCGCGGTCGCGGACGGCGCCGACGACCTCCGGGCGATGGTCGAGGCCGGGGACGCCAGGCACGCAGGTGAGCTCCTGGACCCGCGCCCGGCCGAGCTGGCGATCGCGGAGGCGAAGCGCACCGGCAAGGACGTGCCGATCCCCGCGCTGACCGATGAGTTCAGCACCACCACCGCCATGCCCAGCGGCCGGCTCCGCCAAGAGCAGCACATGGACGCGCAGCGGGTGAAGCGGGCCGACGGCTCGTGGGCCTCATTGGACGACACACTGCTGCGCCGCGCTGACGGGACGTACGCACCTGCGGCGGCGAGTGAGGGCCTGGTGATCTCCGGCGGCGGCAACGGTCCGCTGGCGACGATGAGGACCGGGGACGGCAAGGAGCTGTCAGTCGGGTCGCCGTTCGGCAGTGCGCTGCCGGTGCCGGTGGTGAGCGGCAACAGTGCGCTGTTCACATCGGTGGCGCCTGATACCGATCTGAAGGTAACGGCTGATCGGTTCGGTGGATACAGCACGGTACTGGTGCTGCACACTCCGGCCGCCGCGGCGAACCCGGCCGTGCGTTCGCTGAACTTCCCCGCCACGGCCAAGGGCGTGGAGCTGTCGGCCAATGCGGACGGCAGTCTGAAGGCTGTAAGCGGCGGTCACGAGGTCTTCACGGCTCCGAAGTCGCAGATGTGGTCGGCTGCGGCCCCCACGGCGGGCGGATCCGTTGCACCGACTGCCGAGGGCGGGGCCGTGAAGGCGTCGTTCGCGGTGCGGGAGGCGGCTTTCTCTTCGCCTCCGCCGGAGGAGGGCGCCGGCGCAACCCGCCAGGACCCAGATGCCCCGAGCAGCGCGGAGGGTCCCGGTCCGAAGGCCACCGTGGCGGACATTCCGGTGACCGCGGCCACGGACGGGAAGGGCGTCGGGGCGATCAAGCTGTCGCCCAGCCCGGAGCTGCTGGATGGTGCCGACACCAGCTACCCGATCTACGTCGACCCGTCCTGGTCGAATGATGCCCGGGGCAAGAGCCACCACGCCTGGGTTCAGTCCGCCTACCCGGGGGTCGGCAACTTTGACCGCACCGGCTCGGCGGACCGCGACCGACCCGGTGTCGGCTACCAGGGCTGGGAGACCACCAAGGGTGTCGAGCGGGCGCTGTACGAGTTCAACCTCAGCGGCTACCTGCCCAACACTGCCATCAACTACGCGAACCTGCGGGTGTCGCAGTACGTCTCGGCCGACTTCTCCTGCAGCAACGCCTATCCGGTGAACGTCTACCGGGCCGATCCGTTCGACAGCTCCATCTCCTGGAGCAGCCACAAGACGTACGAGTGGGTCGACGGCAAGAACGTTCCGGGAAACGGGAACAGCTCGGCCTGCTACGGCGACATCCCCGTCGACTTCAACATCACCGCCCCGATGCGCAACGCGCTCGCGGACACCGGCCGGCCCCTGGCATTCGCCCTGGTCGGTATCGAGGGTATCGGCGACAAGATGGGCTTCAAGCGCTTCGGCTACGACGCCGTCCTGTCCACTGAGTACGACCATGTCCCGCTGCAGCCGGGCGACCCGCGCACCTCACCTGCGGCGCGCAGCGTCACTCGCGGCGAGGGCGACAGCTGCGCCGCCACACCCGTCTCCTCGCTGCGCTGGATCACCGACACCACCGTCAACCTGACGTCGGTGGTCAGCAGCCACAACCAGTCCCAGCTCACCGAGTACGTCAACATATGGGACGACTCCTCCTCCGGCTCCCCGAGCGTCAGCAACGGCTGGTCGAGCTTCGTGCCCAACGGCAGCCGCGCCTCCTACAACGTCCCCCGCTTTACGCTCAAGGACGGCCACATCTACGGCTGGGCCGCTCAGGGCGACGACGGACTGCTCCGTGGGCCCTCGACCCCGGCGTGCCACTTCGCCGTCGACATCACCCCGCCGGTCGCGGCGTTCGGCACGTTCACCGACCCGAACACTCAGTTCCCGCCGTCCGGCAACGGCCAGACCACCAAGCTGCGGCTTGGTGACGAAGGGCTGATCCCCTTCTCGGCGTACGACCCCAACCCCTCTGGCCTGCTGGCGTCGGGTGTGGTCTGCGTCCGCTACGGCTACGACCCGCAGCTCGCCGACTACACACAGGACTGCGCCGGGGCCGGCAGTGCCCTGAACGTCACCGAGATCAGGACCAAGCCGACCCACTGGGGCACCAACATCCTGTACGCCCAGGTCTTCGACGACGCGGGCAACGCCTCACAGACGATGTCGTACTCCTTCTACGTCCCCTGGGCGGACGGCCCGGTCGCCTTCGGCGACACCACCGGCGATGCCAATCCCGACATCCTCGTTCCGGACAGCGCCGGCAACCTGATCACCCATGGCCGGGCCACCGAACCGGGCAACACCACTGTTCCCCCGACCGGCACCGCCGCCCCCGCCAACCAGGCACCTGAAGCCAGCTCCGGCCGGACGTGGAAGGACTTCAAGGTCACTCACCGCGGCTCCCGTGACCCGGGCAAGAACACCGACGACCTGTTCGTCCACCGCGACGGCGGCGACCAGCTCTACTACTACGCCAACTCGGAGCGCGACCCGGGCCACTTCGATCTGGGCACGACAGCAACCCTCGATCGCCCGAACTGCTCAGGGGACGACACCAGCTGCCCCGGCTACCACCAGGACGAGCAGTGGAGCTACACCAGCCAGATCACCCCGATCGGCTCGGCCAAGGACACCCGCACCCCCAACCGTGAGGTCAAGGACGCCACCGGCTTCCTCGCCGTGGAGGCCGGCAACCTCTGGTACTACCCGGTCAAGCCCAACCACACCCTGCGCGCGCCGAACCTCGTCGCCACTGGCGGCTGGGACACCCTTGACCTGATGGTCCCGGGCAACACCCTCGCCGTCGACCCCGCCGGCGCCACCCCGGTCACGCCGGCCCTGTGGGCACGCGCCCGCACCACCACGGGCAACCGGACCGCCGGCGACATCCTCCAGTACGCCCTCACCATCGAGACCCGCGCCGACGGCCTCGGCGAATACACCACCGTCACGGCGGTCTCCCCGGGGAGCGCACACCGCATCGGCACCGACGTCACGACCAGTGCCTTCCCGACGGTCGGCACCGACGGCGACGTCACCGGCGACGGCGTCCCGGACCTGTGGGCCCTGGACAGCTCCGGCAATCTCCACACCTGGCCCGGCTCGCTCACCGGCAAGGCGGTCTCCGGCTTCGGCAACGACCACTACCGCGGCAACACCCAGGCCCCGCAAGCCCAGTGGAAGCTCCAGGGCGACGCCACCGCCAACCCTGTCAGCTACAACGCGACACCGAGCAACCTCACCTTCGCCGACGACACCGTCGACGGCCGTGCCACCAAGGTGGCCGTCTTCAACGGCAACAGTTCCGTCACCACCGACAAGCCGGCAGTCGACACCCGTCAGAGTTTCACACTCAGCACCTGGGCCAAGTCCACCGGCACCGGCCAGATCGTCGCCAGTCAGAACACCACCCGTGCCAGCAGCTTCATTCTCTGGAGCGAAGGCACCGGGGGTGCCTGGCGCTTCGCTCTTGCCTACGCTGACGACAACAACTGGCCGTACGACCACACCTCCGTCGCCAACAGCGCCGCCCTGGTGAAGAGCGACGTCTGGACCCAGCTCACTGCCAGCTACAACGCCACCACCGGCCAGATGAGCCTCTACGTCAACGGCACGCTCGCCGGCAGCGCCTACCACAACGCGAGCACCAGCCCCGCCCCCAGCGGCAGTCTGGTCCTCGGCCGCTACCAGTACCAGGGCCAGCCGAGCAGCGGCTTCAACGGCCGCGTCAGCAACTTCGCCGTCTACAACACCCCCGTCAACCCGCCGACCGCGAGCATGGCCATCCGCCACGCCGCCAGCTACAACTGCCTTGACGTCCCCTACAACGACACCAGCCAGGGACTCGAGATCACCACCTGCAACAACACCGCCGCCCAGAACCTCACCGTCGACTCCGCCAACGGCACCATCAGCCTGCGCGGAATGTGCGTCGACATCACCGGTGGCAGCACTGCCAACGGTGCCGCCGTCGGCCTCCGGAACTGCACCCCCGGCGCCTCGAACCAGGTCTGGCTCCCCCGGGCAGACGGAAGCCTCTACAACCCCGGCTCCAACCACTGCCTCGACCTGCCCAACAACGACACCACCCCCGGCAGCCGACTTGCGGCCTTCACCTGCAACGGCACACCCGCACAGACCTGGAGCTTCCCCGCTCTCAGAACCCCACCCCAGCCCGTCAATCCCTGATAGACCAGGCATGACTGGGCCCCTAGCACACGAGCTGGGGGCCCAGTTCCATGTACGACGGGAAGGGCCAGGCCCTCAAGGCGTGGCAAGGGACCTTCACCGGCCCCATTGTCGTGGTTCATACAAACCTGCACGAGAACGAGGCTCGCTCGGCTCGGTCCAGAGCACGTTCGCGCAGGCGGCTGTCCACGGACAGTGGCCCGTCCGCCGGCACGTCGTCGCTCGGCCAGAGCCGCGCCCCTCGCGCGGGCGTCATGGACTGCCTCCGAGTCATGCCATGGGGCCGCGCCCCTGCTGCGAAACTCGGCCTCGTCAGCTGCGACCGAGGAGGCCGCCCGCTCCGACTCGGCTCGGATGGGCCGAGGGGCCTGGCCGACATCGACTACCGTCCCAATGGCAGGACCGCCTGGCCACGTTCCTCGACCTCGGTGAAGGCCGCGTAGGTTCCCTGGGTGCGGGCACGGACCGCCGCGGCCACCTGGTCGACCTGATCATGCTGCAGACGCTCAGCCACCGCGACGCCCCCGACGGACTGCTCGACGGCTACGGCCTCGTAGTCGTCGACGAGTGCCATGCCGAGGGCGTACAAGGCGCCGAGGCCGCGATCCGCAAGGCTCGCGCCCAGTGGTGGATCGGCCTGTCGGCCACCCCGTACCGGGCCGATCAGATGGATCCGCTGATCACCATGCAGTGCGGTCCCATCCGGCACGAGATCTCCGACACCAGCGCCTTCGCCAGGCACCTCGTCGTCCACCCCACCTCATTCACCACCGACGAGCCGGGCAACGACGGCGCCTCCTTCCAGACGATCTACACCGAACTCGCCGCGAATTCCGACCGCAACACCCAGATCGCCGCGGACATCGCCGACGCCTCTCGGCGGGGACGATGCTGCCTCGCCTTGAGTAACCGCGTCGAACACCTCCACCAGCTCGCCACGTCCCTTGCCATGCATGGCATCGAACCGCTGCTCCTGCACGGCGGCATGCCCTTGGCCGAGCGAGCCCGTGTCCGAGCCAGCCTGACCGACGAGACGATCACCCCGCTGGTGCTGCTGGCCATCGACAAGCTCGCCGGCGAGGGCTTCGACGCTCCCAGGCTCGACACCCTATTCCTCACCAGCCCGATCTCCTTCAAGGGACGCGTGATCCAGCAGGTCGGCCGGATCATGCGCAACACCGAGACGAAGAAGCCTCACGTCGAGGCGCACGACTACCTCGACTCGGATGTGCCCTGGCTGGAACGCATGCACCACAAGCGGCGCCGCATTCTCGAACCCCGAGGCTTCATTGCCACCACCCCCGAGAATCTGCCCCGGTCACCCGGCCACTCCGTTGCCTCCGCACGCCGTCGGCCGGAGCCCTCGCGATCTGCGGCAACGCCGCCGGTGGCCGAGGTGCGGCGGTGGGCCAAAGGCCAGGGCATGGACGTGCCACCGCGAGGCCGACTCCGCATCGACATCTGGGACGCCTGGCACAAGGCCCATCCCCAGCCTCAACCGGTCAGCTGATGTCGGCGCTCCCGACGGACCCAGCGCCGACGATCAGATGAGGAAGTGCCCGAACCGTCGGGTCCGCTCCTCGATCGCGGTGCGGAACACGGGTGGTCCCGGTCGGGCATGCTGTGGGCAGAGCAGACCGCAGCGGGTTGGCTGAGGATGCTCGGCTGCTCGCCGAAGGTGACGACAGGTTGGCCTCGTGGTGGCAGCTTGCGGTGTCGAGGGCCGTGATCAGTTCCTCGCCGCGCACTGTGGTCACGCGGTCCCAGGCGTCCCGGTCCAAGGGGCGAGGGCGGTGGGCCCGTGGATGGCTGCGAGAGCTCCCACGGCGGACCCTGTCGACGGCGTGTCTGCCGCAGGCTGGGGACGGCCACGGAGCCGATCGCTTGGATGGTCCAGACCGCTCGCTGCCGCACCTCGTGTTCCGGGCCCTCAGCCGCGGGATCAGCTGGTCGATGAACCTGGCCGCCGCTTCGCCCCGGAGTCTGGAAGGTGAGGAGCGCGTCGCTTTGGATACTGGGGCGGGAGTACTCAGGGGCACGACGACCGCGTGGTCGGGCATGAGTCTCGCTCGCTCCGGCTATTCGGTGGCACCGGTCGGTGGTGGGACGACCAGGGCGTCGAGTGCCTGTTGGGCCCGGCCGAGGTTGTCCTTGCCAGCGCGGCGCAGGCCGGCCTTGGCGTACTTCTCGACCATGGTGGTGAAAGTCCCTTCTCCGATCGGCTGGTAGCCGAAGGAGGAGATCGGCGCCCAGGGCACAGGACGGAGCCGTTCTGGGCGCCGATCTCCGTGTGTGTCTGTCAGAGGGTCCGGGCCATGGCGATGCGCTCCACGATGGCCTCCTTGGCCAGGTAGCGGTGAACGTCATGGGCTTTGGCGACGCCGCCGTTGTGCGCCACGACATCGGTGATTCCCACAGCGAGGTGGGAAAGGCCCGCTCCCTTGTTCATGACATCGTTCGGAGAGTGGAGATTGGTCCAGTGCACTCCTGCCGGCACGGAGAGCGGAGCGCCCGGGGTGTGGACTCCCCGTCGGATACACAGCCAGCTCAGCGGGGACCCACAGGTCACGAATGTGGTCACGCCCGGTCCGCGGTCACGCCCCGGTGGCACCTCACCGCGGTTCAGCATGTCGTAGAACACCACGCTCCCCAGTGAGTGAGCGATGACCATGCGGGCACCCGTGGCCGTCAGTGCTCCTCGGACCTCGGCGCGAACGGCGGCTGCCGTCTCCTCGTGTCGCAGGTAGCCGTGAGCTTCGCGGACCAGCCACAGCAGACGGCCGGTAATCCCCTTGCCGGCCACCTGGTCCACGGCATGCGCACGGCGCAGGATCCGCGGCGTGAGCCGCAACCCCCCGAGGGTGTGGCCTGCCATCGGCGAGGAATCCTCCTTGGCGACTGCGGCCGGAGCCTGCAGGCCGCTTGCCGCGACGCGTCCGGAAGACTGGCAGAGGCGCAGAGCAGTCAGGAAGCCTCGGTCAAGGCGCTGACCGACCCCCAGCAGCGGCGCGTGGCCGCTGTACTGGTATTCCGAGCCAAATACGGAACCGGTTCGGAGGAGGTCGGTCCCGCATCGTTTGATCCCGGCCGGGCCGGCCAACCGCAGTCCAACCGCCCGGACGACCGGGTCTGCCCAGTCTGTAATGCGGCGGGTCTTCTGCCGGGTCAGCACCGCCACAAGCGCTGTGAGAATGCGGCTCGGCACGACACCACCACGCACGTGGTCGGGCCTTACCAAGCCGCTGCCGCAGAGCCTCCAGACCAGTATCGGAAGCTGATTGCGTTGCGAAGGGTGCCTCGGGATACGTCGACATCGGCCGTTCGGGGGAAAGACGGGCGCGAGAAGGAACATTCTCGCCACGTCCCCCGGATTCCGCAGCGCGTACGGGTCCATGACGAACGCGGCCGCGGACCAGCCGATTAAGGAGCCCTTCTCCTTGCCGCGCCGCGCCCTGATGAACTTGACGACGGTGCCCAGCTCGTCCCATTCGCTCTGGTAGTTGCCCAGTTGGTGCGGGTAGGGCGCTGTGTTCGCCCTGAGGAACGGCTGCCCCCGGGGGTGGCCGGCATCTCCGCCGTCCAGGGGCTGTAGGGGGAGCCGGGACGGCTGGACGCACGGATGATGACTGGTCGGGTGAGCGCCGCTCCTCCGACCGGCGGGGCGCACCCGAGGGACTCCGTACCGGGGGGATGTCGGGGCCCGGCAGCGGCCGGGTGGCCGGGGCGGGTGGGTGAGGTCCCGGCGGGCGGCAGTAGGGTGCGGCGCTGACGGATTGATCATGTGTCGGCAGACGGGCGCAGCGCGCGTGAGGAACTCGGCGTGAGGTACGGAGAGCAGGAGTCCCTGCGGCGGGCCCCCTACCGGGAGGGGTCGCACCAGCCGCAGCAGCCGGGCGGTGTCCCGCTGTGGCAGCGGTTCCGGGGCGAGGAGTGGCCGACCCTGCGGGAGGTGCTGGCGCCCGTGCGGCGGAGGGTCGGGGGCTGTGTCCTGGTGCTGCTGGTGTTCTTCCTGTGGCCGCTGCTGGTGTTCCTGGGGCTCTACCCGATGGCCAGGTCGGCGCGGCGGCTGGCGCGGCGGGTGTTCGCCGTGCCGGGGCCGCCGGGGATCACCGACGAGCCGGTGCTGCGGGTGCAGCGGATCCGGGGGTGGCTGGCGCTCGCGGCGGCGTCCTGGGTACTTGTGGTGTACGGGTCGGCGGACGATTGGGGCCGGCTCGACGAGCAGTTCGAGATCCGGCTGGCGGTCACGCCGGTGCTGGTGCTGGTGACCACACCGGTGGTGGTCGGGATACTGTTCCGGCTCGCCGGGCCGGCCGCCCGACCTGCCATGCGGGCGCAGGTGCGGCCTGCGGTGCTGATGGCCCTGAAGTACGTGGGCGGGTGCACGGCGGTTCCGGTACTGCTGTGGCTGGCCTCGCAGGCGCGGGGGTCGGTCCAGGGCCTCTTCCTTGGGCCGCTGTTCGACTTGCTGGTCCTGGCGGCGCCGATCTGGGTGCTGATGTTCGTGGCCTTCGCCTCGCCGACGGTGGCCCGTACGGCGTTCACCATGGACCGGGTGCACGCGACGTTCCCTCCCATCCTCACCGGCATCGTGGTCTGGGAACTCGCCGGGATCGGGCTGCTGTTCGGCGGCCTGCCGCCCGGCCCGCCGCCCGTCCAACTGTGCGCCGTGGTCGGCGGGCCCGCGACGGTGACGGCAGTGGCCTGGTGGGAGGTGCACCGGCTCCGTACGCGCTTCGGGGTGTCCCTGCGCGGGCGGGCGGTGGCCGCGAACGGGCGGTAGCCGGGCCCCGTGCGGAAGGCGTGCCCCTGCCGCGGTCGGCCCGCGCGCCCGCCGACTCCTGCTGCACCGCTACACCCGGCCCGGGCTCCGGCGACGAAGGAGGAGGGTTCGCCGAGCCGGGTGGCGGCGTCCGTCAAGAGCGGATCCTCCGGCGCCACGCGCACCGCGACGTGATAGACGTGCTCGGCCGGCGTGCTACCCCGGGCAACGTGCACCGGAGCGTCCAGGAGCAGCGCGAGATCCCCGACCGTCGCGTCCGGCGACCGCGCCGGGTCCGGCACCCACGGCGCCCAGGCGGCGACCATCCGCGGGTCCTCGTGCTCGTCCCGCTTTCCGGGACCGTACAGGTAGAACAACAGCCCCGCGGTGTCACTCCCGCCCTTCGCCAGCTTGGGGATCACCAGCGCGACGCCCGCTCCCGCATCAACTGCAGCGTCGCCCGGTCGACCCGCCGTACGGCCTCCTGGACGAGACGTGTGGCCGCCCCCACATCGACGGGGCCGGTCGACCCGAGCCACTCACCGATCCGCACCAGCTCCCCACGCGATCTGATCAGCTCCACCAGGACTTCCCGGGCGTCCGCGGACACCGGTACGAGCCGATCCTTGGCGACCTCCAACGCCTTTCGCGCAACCCACGCGGACACCACCATGCCGTCACGTTTCGCCGCCTCGTGCACGATCGTCAGCTCGGCCTCGTTGTACGCCAGATTCACCCGCCTCGACCGCGGCGACCCCATCTGCCGCTCCCGCCGCCGCGCGCCCTCCGTGCCACCCACCGTCGGTCCTCCTCGGCTCCGCGGGCCGACGTTCCGAAGACCGCAACGAACACGACCCTCGCCGCGACCCCCTGCTGCGCCACCCTGCTTCGCGATCGAACCGACGGCCAGCGGATACGCCGGAGTGGCAGCTGAAAATCACCGACACGGGTGACCTCTGCGGCCAGATTCGAAACCACCGGAAGCGGTGGTTCTACGATCCGCGACATGACGAGGGAAGAAGAGTTCCTGAAGCGCATGCGCGAGATTCAGGACGACCGTGAGAAGGCCATCGTGTCGCTCGCAGCCGTCATGGCGAAGCGACAGCTCCTCAAGGACCGGCTGGCCGAAACCGAGGTCCCGTACGGAAGAGCCTATGCAGCCGCAGAGGCAGCCGGCTGGAGCACGGAGGAGCTCGCCAGGCTGGGCGCGGAGGTTCCCGCGCGCCGGCCCAAGGGGCGGCCCCGGAAGCATGCTGTGACCACCAGGGCGACTCTCCCCGCCCCCTCCGCTGGTGACGGGGAGAGCCTCGATGGTGCCGGTGTACAAGCCGGCTGAGTACCGGCGCGGCTTCGTCGCCGACTGGTGCGGGGCGGGGACTCCTCGCGGAGTCGCTGCCTACAGCTGCCTACAGCGAGTTAGTGGTCAATGTTCCGTCAACTCTGGTGCGCACCTCTCGGGCCCTGAAAGAGCCTTGCCGCGGCGACCCGGCGACAGCGGCTGCCGTGAGGGCGCACTGGTGATGTGCAACGTCGTAGTCGATGCACGGGTGAACAGGAGGCTGCTCGCCGAGCGGTGGGGCGACTGCGGTCCGCACGTCGTGCTCCTGCACGCCCGGCTCACCACCCGCGGCGGCTCCGGCACGGCCCACCCGCCGGGCTTCTGCCCGGCGGGCCGGCGCCGGGGTTCAGGACCGGGCGACCAGGTCCAGGTACGCGTCGTGCCAGAGGTCCTCGTCGCCGTCCGGCAGGAGCAGTACGCGGTCGGGCCGGAGGGCCTCGATGGCGCCGGGGTCGTGGGTGACCATCACGATCGCGCCCGGGTAGGTGCCGACCGCGGCCAGGACCTCCGTGCGGGAGGCCGGGTCGAGGTTGTTGGTCGGCTCGTCCAGCAGCAGGACGTTGGCGCCGGAGTGCACCAGGGCGGCCAGGGCGAGCCGGGTCTTCTCGCCGCCGGACAGCACCCCGGCCGGCTTGTCGGCGTCGTCGCCGCGGAAGAGGAACGCGCCGAGCACGTGCCGCAGTTCACCGTCGGTCAGGCCGGGCGCGGCCTGGGCGAGGTTGTCGCGGACGCTGAGCGCCGGGTCGAGGGTGTCGTGCTCCTGGGCGAAGTAGCCGAGCCGCAGGCCGGTGCCGGGGACGACGCGGCCGGAGTCCGGCGTCTCCCGGCCGGCCAGGATGCGCAGCAGCGTGGTCTTTCCGGCCCCGTTCAGGCCGAGCACGACCAGTCGGCTGCCGCGGTCCACGGCCAGGTCCAGCCCGGTCAGCACCGGCCGGCCGCCGTAGGACTTGGCGAGGCTGATCGCCCCGAGCGGCATCCGCCCGCACGGGGCGGGCTCGGGCAGCCGGATCCGGGCGGTGCGCTCGGCCTGCCGGACGGGTTCGAGTTCGGTGAGCATCCGGTCGGCCCGGCGGGCCATGCTGCGGGCGGTGGTCGCGGTGGCGACGTTGGCCCGCATCCGGTCGGCCTGCGCGTGCAGGGAGGCGGCCTTGCGTTCGGCGTTGGCCCGCTCCCGGGTGCGGCGGCGCTCGTCGGCGGCGCGCTGGGTCAGGTAGGCGGTCCATCCGGTGTTGTGGACGTCGATCGTGGCGCGCTGCGGGTCCAGGTGGAAGACCCGGTTGACGGTCTCCGCGAGCAGGCCGAGGTCGTGGCTGATCAGTACCAGCCCGCCCCGGTGGGTGGCGAGGAAGCCGCGCAGCCAGGCCACGGAGTCGGCGTCCAGGTGGTTGGTCGGCTCGTCCAGCAGCAGGGTTCCGTGGTCGGCGAACAGGATGCGGGCCAGTTCGACCCGGCGGCGCTGGCCGCCGGAGAGCGTGCCGACGGGGGAGCCCATCAGGTGGGAGGTCAGGCCGAGCCCGGCCGCGACCCGGGCCGCCTCGGCCTCGGCGGCGTAGCCGCCACGGGACTGGAACCCGGCCTCGGCCCGGACGTACGCGTCCATCGCATGCCGCTCCTCGGCCGGCGATCCGGCGCGGGTCATCGCCGCTTCGGCGGCGCGCAGGGCGTGGACGGCGGTGTCCAGGCCGCGGGCGGACAGGATGCGGTCGGTGACGGTGGTCGACGGGTCGGCGGCGCGGGAGTCCTGCGGGAGGTAGCCGACGGCTCCAGTCCGGGTGACCGTGCCGGCGGCGGGTGCCAGCTGTCCGGCGAGGGTGGCGAGCAGCGTGGTCTTGCCGGCTCCGTTGCGGCCGACGAGGCCGATCCGGTCGCCGGGGGCGATGTGCAGGGTGACGTCGGACAGCAGGAGGCGGGCGCCGACGCGCACGTCGACACCACGGGTGGTGATCATGGGATAACGCTCCGAAACGGCTGGCGAACAGACGGGTGGCGTGGAGGCGGGCCGTCTGGCTAGGAGATTCGGGGCGTGGACATGTGGGGCACGGTAGCGGGAGGGGCGGGCCGAGCGCATCCGAATTAACGGGGTGGCGCATGGCGGGCGGCATGTGGCGGGTGGGCGTGGCGGGCGGCCGTGACGGGCTCGGGGTGTCCGTGCCGTTCGTTCATGGCGATGCGGTTTCGGCCATGCCGGGCGACGGATGGCGGGCCGGGCATCCTTGTCATGACTGTGTCGAACTCGCTTGCATGTCCGCATGGCCCGACGTGACCTCGTACTCCTGACCGACCACAGCTCGACCGAAGGCAGCCGACAGGTGCTCGCCGCCGCCGCGCGGACGCTGACCGGCCGCGAACCCGTCCAACTGGACGCCCGGCACTTCATGACCGGCGGCAGCGGTCTGATCGAGGCCGACGACGCGGGCGGCTTCCGACTGGAGGCGGCCGGCCGGTCGGTGACCGCCGACACGGTGATCGTCTACGAGATCCCGCCGCACCGGCGCCGGGCGTTCGAGGACTGTCAACGGCGGCTGCGAGGATTCGGCGCCCGCTCGCTCGGCACCGACGCCGAGGCGTGGCGGGCGGCCACCGAGAAGGACGTCACCGTCGGCCACTTCGTCCGGGACGGCGTGCCGCACATGCCCAGCATCGCGCTCTCCAGGCCGAACCCGGAGGACGCCGCCGAGGCCTTCGCGGCACTCGGCGGCGACGTCTGGGCCCGGCCCTGCGTGGGGATGGGCGGCGACGACGTCTTCCACGTCACCACCCGTGCCCAGCTCGACGCCGCCACGCGGTACTACGCCCGGGCGGGCGCGGACTGGCTGATCGCCCGCGACGCCCGGAACCTCCTCCCGGACGGGCGCCGCCACCAGTACCGGGTGGTGGTGCTGAAGGGGCGCGTGGTCCGGGTCGTCGAGCACGTCCAGGCGGACCCGGACGCACCCTGCAACGAGAGCCGGGGTGCCGTCTCCACGCTGCTCGACTACACCGAACTGCCGGACGGGCTCGCGGAGTCGGCCATCGCGGCGGCCGCCTCCGTGGGCCTCGACCTCGCCGGGGTGGACCTCGCCGCCGAGAGCGGCGGCGTGGTCTTCGAGGTCAACGTCCACCCCGCCTTCGGCCGGCGCGGCCTGGAGCAGGTGGCGCTGCCGTACGTCGCCGCGCACCTCGGCGAGTAGGGCCCGGAGCAGCCCACCGGGGCTCCTCGTGGCGGCCGGGCCCGCCCAGGCGGCGGCCCCGGCTCCTCCCTTGGGCCCCGCAGGACCGCTCCCTCAGGCCCGCAGTATCGCCGCGAGCACCGACGGCCGGAACAGCATCGACGGCGGCCCCACCAGCGACATCACCTCGTGGAACACCGCGGTGACCGCCGGGTCCTCGGTGCTGGCCGCCAGCACCTTGTCGAAGAAGCGGTGCTGGAGCTCGACCAGGGCGCCGGAGGGCGCGCCGGTGGTGGCGCGGAAGCGGGCGTCCTCGGCGCAGGAGATCATCCAGGGGATCTTGGACGCTGTGGCGACGGCGCGCCGTGCGGCCCGGGCGGTGGCGTGGCCGATGCCGCCGTGCCGCTTCGCGGTGCGGCGAAGCTCCCGGGCGCAGAACAGCGCGACGGTGACGCCCTGCCCGTACACCGGGTTGAACGTGCTCGCGGCGTCGCCGACCACGACCAGCCCGTCCGGGCAGCTGCGCTCGTAGTGCCGGCGCACGCCCGGGCCGGGGTGGAAGCCCCGCACCTCGCCCGCCGGTTCGGCGTCCCGCAGCATCTCGCGGAGGAGGGGGTCGCGCAGCAGGCCGAGGTGTTCGGTGAACCCCTCGGCGCCGGCCGCCGGCTCGGCGCCGCGCATCCCGGCGAGGCTGACGATCCAGCGGTCGCGCTCGACCGGCAGCAGCACGCCCAGGCGCTGCGCGTCCGGTGCCTTGGTCTGGAGGTAGGCCGCCTGGGTGCCGAGGTCGGATCCGGCCGGGCGGTGGAAGATCCGGGAGGCGTACGCGACGCCCGCGTCCACCCGCTCCTCGGGCACCGGCGGGCAGCCCAGCCCGGTGAGCCACTTCGGTACCGAGGTCGAGCGGCCCGTCGCGTCCACCACCAACTCGGCCGGTATCTCGCGGACTTCGGCGCGCTCCGGGCCGCGCTCGCGGACCTTCACGCCGGTCACCGCGGTCGCCGAGCCGAGCAGTCCGACCGCGTCGGTGCCCTCCAGGAACTCGATCGCGGGGTGGGCGCGGACCCGGTCCAGCACGAACGAGTCCAGCAGCGGCCGGGTGCAGGAGAGGAAGCTCACCTGGGCCGGGTAGTCGGCCAGCCATCCGGCGGAGCAGAGCCACTTGACGTCCGAGGCGGCCACCCGCTGCGCACCCGCGGCCATCAGCTCCTGTTTGATGCCGGGCATCATCTCCTCCAGCAGCCGGTGCCCGGCCTCCAGCACCAGGTGGGCGTGCCGGCCCTGCGGCACTCCGGCCCGGAACTCGGCCCCCGCCGGGTACCGGTCCCGCTCCACCACCACGATCCGCTCGGCGAATCCGCGCAGCGCCCACGCGGCCGCCATCCCCGCGAGACCGCCGCCGATCACCACCGCCGTACCCCGCCCCGGGGTCCTCTCCGAAGAAGTCATGACACGTAGCGTAGTGGCGTGCTCGCCTCCCCGTGATCACTTCGCTGCGGACGAACAGCCCTGCCCGGTCGGGCCGTTGACAGCGCGTGGCGGCGGCACCGGGCGCCATCGGGAGGCGCCGGGCGGCCGCCGGGGCGCGCACGCGGGCGGCGGGCGCGGGCCGGGGCGGGGCCCCGGTGGGAGGTCGGGTCGTACGGGTACTAGACTCGGCGGGGTTGTGCTGGCGCCTCTCCCGGTGCGTGGGCGCGCGGAGCCGAGGAGGTGAGAGCCGTGGAGTGCAGTAGTACGGGTCGAAGTCGGCCCCGCCCCCGGTTGTCCCGCACCACTCGCGGCCCCCGGCACACCTCCTCCCGTACGGCTCCCGCGCGGCACTGACCTCGTCCTCCCGACGAGGCGCCGCCGGTCGCGCCGTGCGCGTGGCGGCCGGCCGGGCGCCTCCGGTCCGCCGTGTTCCCGTACGGCGGCCGGGCATCCACCGTGGAGGTCCCCGCCATGTCCGACTGGCGTGTGCGCGCCGTGCGCGCGAGCAAGCGTCCGTTCTCCCGTTCCGTCGTCCGGCCCGCGGACACCCAGCCCGCGCCCGAGCACTCGATGGACCCGCGCCCCGACCAGCCCGTCGAGCCGGTGACGCTGGCGCGCTCCGTCGTGGACGCGGCGGTCTACCGGGACGGTCGCCGGATAGAGGCGCCCACCGACCTCGCCGACATCTACCGCAAGCTGCCCGACCGGCCCGGCACGATGGCCTGGATCGGCCTCTTCCGCCCCGCCGAGGCGCAGCTGCTGGAGGCCGCCGACCGGTTCGACCTGCACGAGCTGGCCGTCGAGGACGCCATCGTCGCCCACCAGCGGCCGAAGCTGGAGCGCTACGGCGACACCCTGTTCGTGGTGCTGCGCGCCGCCCGCTACCTGGACGAGGCGGAGGAGGTCGACTTCGGCGAGATCCACCTCTTCGTCGGCCCCGACTTCGTGCTCACCGTCCGGCACTCCCAGGCGCCGGACCTGTCGGCGGTGCGCCGCCGGCTGGAGGACGACCCGGAGCTGCTGGCGCTCGGCCCGGAGGCGGTGCTCTACGCGGTGCTGGACGCCGTGGTCGACGGCTACGCGCCGGTGATCGCCGGTCTCCAGCACGACATCGACGAGATCGAGACCGAGGTGTTCGGCGGCGACCCGCAGGTCTCCCGCCGCATCTACGAGCTGTCCCGCGAGGTGATCGAGTTCCAGCGGGCCACCCGCCCGCTGCTGGAGATCATGAAGAGCCTGGAGGCGGGCTTCGGCAAGTACGGCACCGACGAGGAGCTCCAGCGCTATCTGCGCGACGTCGCCGACCACGCCACCTACGCCGCCGAGCGGGTGGACGGCTTCCGGCAGATGCTCCAGAACATCCTGACCGTCAACGCGACACTGGTCTCGCAGCGGCAGAACGAGGAGATGAAGCAACTCGCCGAAGCCGGGCACGCGCAGAACGACGAGATCAAGAAGATCTCCTCCTGGGCGGCCATCCTCTTCGCTCCGACGCTCATCGGAACGGTGTACGGGATGAACTTCGAGACGATGCCGGAGCTCAAGTGGGTCTTCGGCTACCCGTTCGCGATCGGGCTGATGGCGCTGGTGTGTACGGGGCTGTACCTGGTGTTCAAGAAGCGGGACTGGCTGTAGGCCGGAGCTCTTCGGGCCTCGCGAAGCCCACGGTGCGGAGGGGCCGGCCGGGGCAGGCAGGAGGCCGCGTCAGGGATTCGTCAGGGCGTCGGCGCGGCGCTTGCCCGGGTGGGGGAGGGCCGGTTGGATGAGGAGCATGAACCGCCCGGTACGCCATCACGACCGCCCGCCGCATAGGCGGCTGACGGTCCGTGCCGCCGTGGCCGTCATCGCCGTGCGCTGACCCGCGCCTCCCCGCCGGAGGGCACGGCACGTGCCGCACCCCGTCCCGGCGCCGTCGTGGCGCGGGCGGGGGCGGGCACGTGAAGCCCTCGTCCGGGGCCGTCGCGATCCGCGGCCGGCGTTCCGCATTTCCGCGTTACGCACGTCCGCCGCTCCGCGTTTCCGCGGTGCCGCGTTCTCCGTGTTGCGCATTCCTCCTTCCATCGGGCCGGTTGGGCCCGCACCTCCGGCCCGGGCAGGGCCGGTGGTGTCACACACCCTGGGAACGGTCATGTCCGACTCCGTCCTGTCCACCTCCACCCCCGCCGTGTCCGGAATGTCCGGAGCTGCGCCGTCCGGCACCGTGCTGTCCGGCCGAACCGCCCTGGTCACCGGGGCCTCCTCCGGGATCGGGTGGGAGACCGCCCGGCTGCTGTCCGGGCTGGGTGCAACCGTGCTGGTGCACGCCCGGACCGCCGCCGAGGCCGGGGCGGCCGTCGAGCGCCTGGTCGCCGGGGGCGCCCGACGGGACCAACTCGTCGAGCTGGCAGCCGACTTCACCCACCTCGCGGAGATCGCCGGGCTGGCCGGCACGGTCGTCAAGCACTACCCGGCACTGGACCTGCTGGTGAACAACGCCGCGGCGATGGCGCCCGAGCGCTGCACCCTCACCGACGACGGCAACGAGGTCTCCCTCCAGGTCAACTTCCTGGCCGCGCACCTGCTGGCGAGGCTGCTGCGCGCCCCGCTCTCGGCGGCCGGCGACGCCCGGATCGTCAACGTGTCCTCCTCGCTGCACCGCACCGCCTCGATGAACTGGACGGACCCGCACCGGACGAAGAAGTACTCGCGGGTCGCCGCGTACGCGCAGTCGCAGCTCGCGCTCACCATGGCGACCGCCGAGATGGCCCCGGCCGGCTCCGGCATCACCGCCGTCAGCCTCAACCCGGGCCAGTGCGCCACGGCGCTGCTGCCGCTGTACGGACGGACCGGCGCGCCGGCCGCGGAGGGCGCGGCGGCCGTGGTGCGGCTCTGCCTGCCCGGCGTCGAACTCGCCAACGGCGCCTACTACGAAGGCGGTTCGGTCGCGCAGACGGCGCCGGCCGTCCAGGAGGAGCGCTCGCTGAAGCGGCTGGCGAAGCTCGCCGACCAGCTGGTCGGCCAGGCGGCCTGAACGCCTTTCGCGAGCACGATCGGACCCGAGAGACCGGAGGAAGCACGATGTCCAAGCGCGCCCGCAAGAAGCGGACCCGACGGAAGAAGAAGGCGAACCACGGCGGCAGGGCCGGCCAGGGCTGATCCGCCCGGCCTTCGCCGAAGGGGGATGACCGCCGGGCGTCGGGAGGGCGCCAGAGATGCGTCAGGAACGGCGCCCGGCGGCGTCAAGGAGGCGTCAGGGAAGGTCTCGTGGCGGCCGGCGGCGACCTCCAGCAGGCAGCCCAGGCCGCTGCCGACGATCCCGCCGGGCAGCGCGTCGTCCGGTCGGCGCCGTTGCTCACCGGACGGTGACAACTCGGCCTCGGTCCAAGGACGTTCGGTGCCGGCGCGGGGCCGGTGGGGACTCTTCCCGGGGACGGGGAGGAGGCCCGGATGCGGGCGATCGCGGGGATGGTGGTGGCGGCCGTGGTGTTCGGAGTGTTGCTGGGAGGCACGGTGGGCGTGCTCTTGTTCGTCGTCACGGACTGGTTCGATCCGATCGAGCGGGCGTTGAACGAGCAGGGGCCCTTCCTCTGGTTCCTCGGCACGCCCTAGCCGCAGGCGGACGCAGGGCGGCCGCGAGCAGTCGGAGGGCCTAACCGGCCAGCAGCCGTTGGTACTCGGCCTCCGGGTCCAGCTGGCGCCGGTACTCGACGTGCAGTCGGACGGTGCCGTCCGCTCCGGCCAGGTGGTCGAGCGGGCCCTGGGCGGCCGGGAGCGGGCGCGGCTGGGGCCACTGCTGGGCGAGGACGGCCAGCGGGGTGCCGTCGGCGCCGCGGACCACCCAGGTGGCGCGGCCGCCGCCGATCAGCGGGAGCCGGGGCCGGGGGAGGCCGAGGGCGGCGAGCGCGGCCGGGGCGTCCAGGTGGTCGGGGAGCGTGACGGTCCCGGCGTGCGGGGCGTCGGCGTCGTCGCCGGCCGCGACGCTGTCCCGGGTGAGGAGGATGCGCATGGTGGGAGGATAGGCCGCAGCCGCAGACATGGGTGTAGTCGCAGCCACAGGCGTGGGCGCGCTCCGGGGTGGTGGCCCGCAGGGCGGCGGCCGGGCCTCACCCGGGTGCCGGATTGACAAGGATCCTTGCCGTAGCGGCAAATGGCAGGCATGGCTGACGAAGAGTTCGAGAACGTCCTCACCACGGTGGGTCCGCGGCTGCGGGCGCTGCGCCGGGAGCGCGGCACCACGCTCGCCAAACTGGCCGCCGTCACCGGCATCTCGCTCAGCACGCTGTCCCGGCTGGAGTCAGGGCAGCGCAAGCCGACGCTGGAGCTGTTGCTGCCGCTGGCCCGGGAGTACCGGGTGCCGCTGGACGAGCTGGTCGGGGCCCCGGCCACCGGCGACCCGCGGATCCACCCGCGCCCGGTGACCAGGGACGGCCAGACCATCGTCCCGCTCACCCGCCACCTGGGCGGCCTGCACGCCTACAAGCACATCGTGCCGCCGGGCCGGAACGCCGGACCGGACCTGGAGCTGAAGGTCCACGAGGGGTACGAGTGGCTGTACGTGCTGTCCGGACGGCTGCGGCTGGTCCTCGGCACCCACGACCTGGTGCTGGCGGCCGGTGAGGCCGCCGAGTTCGACACCCGCACCCCGCACGCCTTCGGCAACGCGGGCCCGCAGCCGGTGGAGTTCCTCAGCCTGTTCGGGCCGCAGGGGGAGCGCATCCACGTCAGGGCGCGCCCGGGAACCTCTGTTCGGTAGGTTCGTTCCTGACAGGGGGTCTTCGTACCGGCTCCCGCCAGGCCATCGGGAGGGGCCGAGGAGATGAGTGTGCAGCAGAGCGCGGAGTCCGGCGAGAGCGGCGGAGCCGGGGAGCGTGCGGAGGCCGGAGGCGGCCGGGCGGAGGCGAGTGCGCGCGGCGCGGTGACGGAGGGCACGGGGGCCGGTACTTCCGAGGAGGCCGGTGCTCCGGGGAAGGGCGCTCCCGGGAAGGCCGACGGGAAGGCCGACGAGCAGGCCGAGCGCCCCCGGAAGAAGCGTCCGTTCTGGCAGGAGCTGCCGATCCTGCTGGTGATCGCGCTGCTGCTCTCGCTCGGCATCAAGACCTTCTTCGTGCAGGCCTTCTCCATCCCGTCCGGCTCGATGGAGCAGACCCTCGCGATCGGCGACCGGGTGCTGGTCGACAAGTTCACCCCGTGGTTCGGTGCCGAGCCCGAGCGCGGCGAGGTCGTGGTGTTCCGCGATCCGGGCGGCTGGCTGGAGGGCACGCCCACGGCCTCGGGCGACTCCGTGACGGGCACCGTGCAGAAGGCGCTCAGCACCGTCGGCCTGATGCCCTCGGCGGACGAGAAGGACCTGATCAAGCGGGTGATCGCGGTCGGCGGTGACACCGTCGAATGCGCTGCGGGTGCGCCGCTGAAGGTGAACAACGTCGCACTGGACGAGCCGTACCTCTTCCCGGGCTCGACGCCCTGCGACAACGACCCGGTCGGCACCATCACCGTTCCCAAGGGCAAGCTGTGGGTGATGGGCGACCACCGCAACAACTCGCGGGACTCCCGCTGGCACCACAACGAGACCGGCGACGGCTTCGTACCGGTGGACAACGTGGTCGGCCGGGCCTTCGTGGTCGCCTGGCCGCTGTCCGACTGGTCCACCCTGCCGGTCCCGGACACCTTCGACAAGGTGCCCGCCGGGGACGCGGGCGCGGCCGGCGCGCCGTTCGAGGCGCCGCCGGCGCCGGAGGCCGCCGCGCTGGCCGGCATCGTGCCGCTCGCCCTGTGGCAGCGGCGGCGCTCGGCCCGCGGGGCCTCGGCGCGGAAGGACCGCTGAGGCCGGCTCACCCTCGGTACCGCGACCGCCGTCCCGCCCGGGTCGATCGTCTTCGATGGAACTCCTCCCGCTGACATCTACACGCCTGTAGAGTTCAGGAGGTGAGCTGCACCCCGGCCGTCGGTCGCCCCGTACGGGGGCGTCCGGCGCCCGGGTCCGGGTCGGGAGGCGGAGCCGTGGTGGAGAGTCAGTGCAGGCCCGGGCGCACCGGGGGTCCGGCGGGACCGGGACCGGCCGGAACCGATCCGGCCGGGCCGGAACAGCCAGGAGTGGCGGACCCGGCGGACCGGGACGTCCGGTGGGTCTACCAGCCGGTCGAGGTGGACCTCGGGGGCGGAGTCTGGGCGCTCGGCCGGATCAGCGCGTGGTGGCAGGACGCGGCCGGGCGGCGCTGGTGCCGGCTGAGGGTCGGCCGCAGCGGACAGCCCGCGCGCTGGCAGCCGTTCGACCCGGCGCGCGTGCTGCTGCTCCCGGTGTCGGGGCTGTGAGCGGGTCGGCCGGGCGCTCCCGGCGGAACCGTTCGGCGAACTCCGTCGTCCCTGGCAGCGACCGCTGACAGGCCACACAGCTACCGGGGACGACGTGACTTCGGAGATCTACTTCAGCAACAACTACCGCGACCTGTGCGAGCAGCACGGCACCGGCGCGGGCTTCCAGTTCGAGTTCTCCTGCTACCGCTGCTCGGACACCTGGCGATCGGCCTTCGAGCCGTTCCGGACCGGTCAGATGGCCGGCTGGATAGGCAAGGGCGTCAGCGCGGCCTGGAACCTCATCGGCGGCAACGCCAACACCATCAGCAACGCCGCCGACGGGCTGGCCGGCCAGACCTGGGGCACCTCGCGCGACGCCGCCTTCCAACGGGCCATCACCAACGCCCAGTCCCACTTCAACCGCTGCGCCCGGTGCACCCACTACGTCTGCGGCCGCTGCTTCGACCCGGTCCAGGGCCTGTGCCACACCTGCGCCCCGGACACCGCGGCCGAGGCGATGGCGGCGCAGCACCGCGGCCTCAACGACACGGTCACCGAGCGCGCGTACAGGTCCGGTCAGCAGTCCGGGGCCGAGTTCGACGTCGACACGCCGCGTCAGCTGGTCTGCCCGCAGTGCCGCACCGAGACCCACGGCACGCCGTTCTGCCCGGGCTGCGGCTTCCGGCTGGCGCAGCCCGTCCAGTGCACGAGCTGCCACAAGGACGTCCCGGACGGCGCCGCGTTCTGCCCGTCCTGCGGGGCGAGGCGCTGACACCCCCTCGCCCGCAGCGCGGCGGGGCACCCCGGAACGAGCCGGAGGTGCCCCGCCGTCGTGTGCGCGGGGTGGACCGGCTCAGCCGTACGAGAGGTTGGCGCAGGGATCGTCGTCGGCCGAGCGGGCGGCGCCGCTGACGCTGGTGGGCAGCGGGGCCGGGGCGGTGGCGGCGCCGGCGGGGGCCGAAGCGGCGGGGCCCGCCGGGTTGGCGGCGGCGAAGTCGTGGCCGAGGACGACGCTGACGCCCCGGCCGCCGGGCTGCACGGTCGCGCCGGGGAACAGCTTGGCGACCGCCTCGGCGGCGGTGCGTTCGCCGGTGCCGTACTCGACGACGGTGGTGCTGCGCGGCTTGCCGACCGCGTTGCCGACGCCGGTGACGGTGTATCCGGCGCCCTTGACGGTCTCCGCGGCGCGGCCGCCGAGTCCGGTCTCACCGGTGCTGTTGAGCACGGAGACCTTCACCTCGGTGGCCTTGATCTCGGCGGCCTTGGTGTCCGGCGCGGGCGTCGGGGTGGGCGCGGGCGCGGCCGCGGCGGCGACGGGAGCGGCGGAGGGGGCGGTGCCGGAGCCGGCCTCGGCCGGGGCGCTCGCGTCCTGGCCGTCGATGGTGCGGTCGGCCTTGAGCGCGGCCCACAGCTGGTCCACGTCGGGGTGCACCAGGGCGACCCGCGGGCCCTCGTAACGCCAGGGCACGGTGAGGAACTTGATGTCGTGCAGGTCCACGTCCTTGAGTTCCATGGCGAAGGAGAGCAGCTTGGCGGCCGAGCCGAGGCCGGGGTCGACGGTCAGGGACCTGGTGGCCGCGTCGGCCAGCGGCAGCAGCGTGGTCGGGTCCATGCCGCGGGACTTGACCTCCTTGATGAGGGAGGACATGAAGGCCTGCTGGCGCTTGGTGCGGCCGATGTCGGAGCCGTCGCCGATGCCGTGCCGGACCCGGACGTAGTCCAGTGCGGCCTGGCCCTCGACCTTCTGCTTGCCCTTGGGGAAGAGCAGCTTGCCCTTGTGGCCGAGGTTGGGGTTGAGGTCCCCCTCGTGGATGTCGTTGGGCAGGCAGACCTCGACGCCGCCGACCGCCTTGGTCATCGAGGCGAAGCCGTTGAAGTCCACCACGATGGTGTGGTCGACGCGCAGGTTGGTCAGCTTCTCGACGGCGTTCTGGGTGCAGGCCGGGTTGCCCTGCTCGCTGTCGCCCACCGAGAAGGCGCTGTTGAACATCGCATTGGTCTGCTCCTTGGTCCACCTGCCGTTGGGGAGCTTGCACGGCGGGAGGGTGACCAGGGAGTCGCGGGGGATGGAGATGCCGACGGCGTGCTTGTGGTCGGCGTAGACGTGCAGCAGGATCGCGGTGTCCGAGCGGGCGCCGCCGTCCCCGCCGCCGCCCAGGTCGCTGTTGCCGTTGCCGCGGCTGTCCGAGCCGATCAGCAGCACGTTGACCGGGGTGCGGCCCTGGGCGTCCGGGGCCGCGGCCTCCGGGCGGTCCTTGCTGAGGGCGTCGCCGTCGAAGGTGTTGATGTTGCTGTTCAGCCGGTAGTAGAGGCCGGCGCCGCCGAGGACGGCGAGGGCGGTGCAGCCGGCGGTCGCCCAGAGGACCTTCTCCTTGGTGCTGCGCTTGGGCTTCTTGCGGGCCCGGGCCGTTGAACGACCGTCTGATATGTCCGTGCCGTCTGTACCATCTGTGATGTCAGGGCGCCGGTCGTTCCCCTGGCCGGTTCTCCGGCCGGTCGCCCGGCGTCCACCCGCCCGGTGCGGCGAATTCTCGGCTTCGGGGGAACCCTTGCGGCCAGACACGTCGTCATCCTCCACAGTTGCCACGCGAGCCCCCCGTCGAAGCGGCGGGTTCGGGTGGCTCGGGGCCGGAGCCGATCCGGGCGGGGCCCGTCGCTAAACTTTTACATCGCTGTAGAACTTCAGTGGAGCATACTAGGCGCGGATCGGAAAACCAGCTGGTCAGACCATGAGAAATTGGTCAGAGCGGCTGCTCCGCGCTGCTCCGGACCGACCCGTACGAGGAGCACGATGACTGATCGCATCGCACGTTCGATAGCCGGCGCCCTGGTGGCCCTGCTGGCCGCCGTCGGCCTCACCGCCGCCGCATCGGGCGCGGCGGCCGTGGCCGCACCCCGGACCGTCGCGGCCGCCGCCGTCGATCCGGGCACCGCCCCGGGCGTCGCCGCCGCTGCCGCGGGCACCGGCGCGGAGGTCCGGACCGAGGCGCGCGGCGCCTCCGCCGTCTCCGCCGCCTCTGCCTCCGCCGAGGTCGCGCACCTCGCGAGCAAGGACGAGAAGAAGAAGAAAAAGGGCTTCTTCGCCAAGCTGGGCAAGTTCCTGCTGGTCGTGGTCATTCTGCTCATCCTGCTCGTCGTCCTGCTGATCGTCGGGATCGTCTACGCCGCGAAGCGGATCTTCAGCCGTCGCAAGTAGCCGCCGGCCGCCCGCCGGGCGGTGGAGCCGGAACGAACGCCCGGGGCAGGCCACTTGACGCCGATTGGCCCTGGCCCGGGTGTCGGGGCCACCCGAGGATGAGCGCCATGAGCGACTTCCACTCCCACGAGGCCCCCGGAGAACTGCGTCCCGAGAGCCGGGTCGTCCACCCGCCGCTCGTCGAGCCCACCGGCAGCCGTCCCCTCGGTGTCCCGCTGCACCAGGGCCACCTGTTCGCCTTCGACACCGGCGACGCACTCGCCGGGGCCCACGCCGGACCGGACGGTGCCTTCTTCTATAACCGCTTCGGCAACCCGACCGTCCGCTCACTGGAGCAGGCCGTCGCCGGACTCGAGGGCGGCACCGGCGCCCTCGCCACCGCCTCCGGCATGGGCGCGATCAACACCGCGCTGCTCGCCCTGCTGCGCGCCGGCGACCACGTGATCGCGCAGCGCAACCTGTACGGCGGCACCATCGGCGCGCTGACCGACCTCACCGAGCGCTGGGGCGTCGAGGTCAGCTACGTGAGCGGCGACGACCCCGCCGAGGTGGCGGCCGCGCTGCGACCCGGGACCCGGGTGCTGCTCCTGGAGACCGTCTCCAACCCCACCACCCGGGTCACCGACCTGCCCGGGCTGATCGCCGTCGCCAAGCGGGCCGGGGTGGTGAGCGTGGTGGACAACACCTTCGCGACCCCGCTGCTCTGCCGCCCGATCGAGCACGGCGCGGACATCGTGATCCACTCCGTGACCAAGTACCTGGGCGGGCACTCGGACGTGCTCGGCGGCATCGCCGTCTTCGCCGACCCGGAACTGCACCGGCGGGTCTGGCGGCGCTCGCTCGAACTCGGCGCCTCCGCCGACCCGTTCGCCGCCTGGCTGACCCTGCGCGGCATACAGACCCTCGCCCTGCGGGTCCGCCGCCACTGCGAGAGCGCGCTCGACCTGGCCGGCCGGCTCGCCGCCCACCCCGCGGTCACCGCCGTCCACTACCCGGGCCTGCCCACCCACCCCGACCACGACCTCGCCCGCCGGCTGCTGCCCGACGGCCACGGCGGCGTCCTGGCCTTCGACCTGGCCGGCGGCCGGGAAGCGGCCGGCACCTTCACCGAGTCCGTCCGGCTCGCCTCGCTGGCCCCGTCCCTGGGCGACGTGCACACCCTGGTGCTCCACCCGGCCAGCACCTCCCACCGGCAGCTGTCGGACGAGGAGTTGGCGGCGGCGGGCATCGGGCCGGGGACGGTGCGGGTGTCGGTGGGCATCGAGCACCCGGAGGACATCTGGGCGGACGTCGCGCGGGCGCTGGCGAAGGTGTGAGTCGAAGCGGGGGCCGCCGGCGGCGCGAACACCGGCGGGGTGGCGAACGGCCGCGAAGCCGCTGCCCGTTCGCGCCGGCCGGCCGCCGGGGCGATGGCCGCCCCCGGTGGCGGAGCGGGTGGAAGCGGGGGCGCGCTTGGCGGCCCGTCAGCGCTGCCGGGGCCGGGCCACCAGGAGGGCGATGTCGTCCTCGGCGGCGGGGCCCGGCGGCGGGGCGAGGGAGCGGAGGACGGCGTCGAGCAGGCCGTCGAGGTCTCCGGCGGCGGGCAGTCGCAGGGCGGCGAGCCGCTCCAGCGAGACGTCGATGTCCTCGCCCCGACGCTCCACCAGGCCGTCGGTGTAGAGCAGCAGGGTCTGCCCCGGCAGGAGCGGGTGGGTGGTCTGCTCGTAGCCGCCGAGGCCGGTGCCGAGCGGCGGGCCGGTGGGGATGCGCAGCAGCTCGGTCGGGCGGCCGGGGGCGATCAGGGCGGGCGGCAGGTGGCCCGCGCTGGAGAGCGTCCAGCGGCCGCGGCCCGGGTCGGCGAGGGCCAGCAGGCAGGTGGCCGGGCGGGCGGAGTCGTCGGCGGAGATGACGCTGTCGAGCTGACGCAGGATCCGGTGCGGGGGCAGGTCCATCCCGGCGAGGTCGCGCAGCGCCGAGCGGTAGTGGCTCATGTCGACGGCGGCCTCGACGCCGTGCCCCATGACGTCGCCCATGGCGAGCAGGGTGCGCCCGAACGGCAGCCGGACCGTCTCGAACCAGTCGCCGCCGACCACCGAGCTGCTCCCGGAGGGCAGGTAGCGGGAGGCGAGGGCGAGGTTCTGGTGCGGGTTGCCGGGTTCGCTCAGCAGCGCCCGCTGGAGTTCCAGGGCGATGCCCTGGGAACGGGCGAAGCGGCGGGCGTTGTCGAGGGCGGTGGCGGCGCGGGCGGCGAGATCGCCGAGCAGGGCGGCCTCGTCGGGGGTGAAGGCCGGGCCGGCGGCGGTGCGGCCGAGGGTGAGCAGTCCGATCAGGCGGCCCCGGGCGGCCAGCGGCAGGACCAGGAGCGAGGCCGTCCCGGCCGGGCAGCCGTCCTCGGGGCCGGGCTCGGTGAGCACGGCGACACCGCCGGCCAGGCTGCGGGCGGCGGCCGAGCCCTCCCGGTGGCGGATCGATTCTCCGGGCCGGGGCAGCTCGGCGAGGGCGGCGTCCAGTGCGGGCACGGACCGGACGCCGGCGCGGCGCAGCCGCTGGGGCGCGCCGTGGCCGGCCCGGGCGGGTTCGGCCTCGGGAGGCAGCAGGTCCACGACGGCGAGTTCGGCGAGCCGGGGCACGGCGAAGGAGGCGAGTTCGGCGCCGGTGGTGCCGATGTCGAGGGTGGTGCCGATCCGCTCGGTGGCGGCGTCCAGCAGGGCGAGCCGGGCCCTCACCTGTTCCAGCTCGCGCAGCTGGTCGCGGGCGGGGTCGGGGTCGTCCAGGACGACGACGATCACCCCGGTGGTCCGCCCGGAGTGCCGCAGCGCCCGGTAGCGCACCCGCAGGCCGGGCGGTACGGGGGCGCCCGCGCCGTCGGGGCCTCCGGTGGCGTGTTCGCGGGCGAGTCCGTCGGCGAGCACCCGGCGCAGGATGCCGAGGGCCCCGGCGAAGGCGGTGGTCGCGGCGGCCCGGCCGAGCAGGTCCGCGCGGCGCAGCCCGGTGGCGGTGGTGAAGGCCGCGTTCAGGTAATGCCAGCGCAGGTGCTCGTCGAGCAGCGCGACGCCGACCGGGGCGGCGGCGAGGACCTCGCGGAGCCGTTCCGGATCGTCGCCGCCCCGGTCGCCGCCGCTGTCACCGCTGTCACTGTCGGTGATCGCGCCGAGGCGTGCGGCGAGGGCTGCCGCGGTCGCCGCCAGGGACCGGGTGTCCGGTGTCGCGGGCCGCGGACCCTCTGCTCGGTTGCCGTGCCGGAAGTGCATACGCCCATGATCACGCGCCCGGGCGCGGCACGCCCACAAGTGGGTGAAACGTTGACTGGCCGGAGACGGTGCTGTAACGGAGTGCGAGGCCGGTCGGCCGGCCACCGGGTCGCGCGCGGGAAGGTCGGCGGGGCCGCATGGATACGGCAGGCGAACGCCGGATGATCACCGGTCATACTTGGGCGGCGGCGCCCGACCCCCGGGCGCCCCGGGCCGGGTCCGCCCGTCCGCCCGGCCGTACCGACCCGGTCCGACCCGTACCGACCCGACCCGTGCCCGAAGATCCAGACCGGAGGAACCCGATGAGCCCCCACCAGCCGACCAGTCGCCCGGCGGCCGGGGCCCCCGGGGTGCCGTGGAACCGGCAGCGGCTGCGCAGCAACAACGAGTGGCTGCTGCTGGAGCTGCTGCGCACGGGCGGCGGCTCCTCGCGCGCCCAGCTGGCCCGGGACACCGGTCTGTCCAAGCCGACGGTCTCCGCCGCGCTGGCCGAGCTGGAGCGGGCGGGCCTGGTCCGGGAGGCCGGGCGGCTGGCCCCCGAGCGGGGCCGCACGGCCGTGCTGTACGAGGTCGACCCGACGGCCGGGCACGTGCTCGGCGTGGACATCGGCCGGGCCCGGCTGCGGGTGGCGGTGGCGGACCTGGCCGGGACGGTGGTCGCCCGCCGGGACGTGGCCAACCGGGGCCGCTCGGCGAACGCCGTCGCGGACGCCGTGGTCGCCGCCGCGCACGAGGCGATCGCCGAGGCGGGCCTGGCCGCCGGGGACATCGTGCACGCGGTGATCGGCACCCCGGGGGTGTGGGACGAGCAGCGGCGCGGGGTGCGCTACGCGAGCAGTCTGCCCGGCTGGGGCAGACCGGGGCTGTTCGACCGGATAGCGGCGGGCCTGGGGACGGCCGTCTCGGTGGCCAACGACGCCAACCTGGCGGCGCTCGGCGAGTACACCCTGGGTGCCGGGCGGGGCAGCCGGATGTTCGCCTACCTGCTGGTCGGCACGGGGCTCGGGCTGGGCGTGGTGAAGGACGGCGAGCTGCTGCTCGGCGCGCACGGCGCGCTGGGCGAGATCGGACTGGTCCCGCTGCCCGGGCGGTCCGGCGAGCCGACCGCGACCATCGAGCAGGAGGCGGCCGCGGACGCCGTGGTGCGTGCCGCCCGGGACTTCGGGCTGGACGGGGAGTCCGCGACGCGGCAGCTGACGGCGAAGCAGGTGTTCGAGCGGGCCCGGGCCGGGGAGCCGGCGGCGGTCCGGGCGGTGGAGCGGGAGGCCGAGCGGCTCGCCTACGCGGTGGCCGTGCTGTCGGCCGTCCTGGACCCGGACCTGGTGGTGCTGGGCGGCGGGATCGGCAGCAGTGCGGACCTGCTCCTGGAGCCGTTGGAGCAGGCCCTGCACCGGCTCGCCCCGATGCGTCCGACGCTCGCGCCGAGCCTGCTGGGGGAGGAGGCGGTGCTCCTGGGCGCGGTCTCCACGGCGCTGGAGACCGCCCGCCCCGAGGTGTTCGAGCGCCGGACGGCGGGGCTGCGCTGACGGTCGGTCGGGGGGACCGGTCGGCCACCGGGGCCGGACGACGGTGTGAGGCGGTGGGCGCGGCGGCGACGCTCGGTGGCCGGAAGGTCTCGATCTGCCAACGAGTGGGGGTTCGGTGGACGGTGCGTGTGCGGTTCCTGCTTGAATCGCCCGACCCATCCACACGGAACGGAGCGTTCTCCTCCCATGCCTTCACGGATACCCGGTCGCCGCCGGGCCGGCCTGGCCGGATTCGCCGGACTCGTCCTCACCGTCGGCCTGGCGCTGACCGGGTGCGACCCGTCAGCGGCCGACGGCGGCGCCACGGCCTCGGCCTCGGCGAGGCCGACCGTCGCCGCCACCTCGACCACGGCCGCGGCGACCAGCCCGCCGGCGACCCCCGCCGCCCCGGCCCCGGCCCCGGTCACCACCCCGCCGGCCCCGCCGGCGCCCGCGGCGCCGGTGGCCACGCCCCCGCCCGTCGCACCGCCGGCCCAGCCGAGCGCCCCCGCGCAGCCGCCCGTCACCAAGGCACCGCAGCCGAAGGTGACCACGGCCCAGCCGCCGACCGACCCGGAGCCCCCGGCGGCGGCCGGTGCGGGATGCGAGATCCGCTCGAACGCGGGCAACTGCTACGAGGCCGGACAGTTCTGCCGCAACGCGGACCTGGGCAAGAGCACCCACGATGCCGGCGGCCGGGTGATCTACTGCCGGATGGTCAGCGGGAAGCCGCACTGGCAGGCCTGAGGCCTCTCGCCCCGGACCGCGGTACGCGCTCAGGCGTCGATGACGCCCAGGGTGTCCCAGAACAGGTGCTCGTAGGCCTGGAGCAGCAGTCCGTACTCGCGCGCGGCGGCCAGGGCCGGCTCGTCCAGCCGGTCCGGGCCCAGGGCGTCGGCGGCCTGCTGCTCCAGCTCGAGCGCGGGCTGGGCGAAGAAGTCGAAGAACGCGCAGGCCTCGTCGGGGAAGCCGTAGTGGCGGCGCAGCGCCTGCGCGATCGTGGCACAGTAACCGCCCCAGGCCGCGAAGTTGGCGACCAGGGCGGCGGCCGCGGCCGCGGGCTCGCTGTTGAGGGCGAGCCAGGCGAGGAAGTGCGGGTAGGCCTGGCAGCCCGGAAGCGGCGGGCGGGACTCCAGGGCGTCGCGGTCGAGGCCCGCGGCGGCGCCGAGCGCGGGCAGGGTGCGCAGCGCGGCGCTCTCGCCCTCGGCCAGGGCGGCGAACCAGGCGCTGACCGGCCGGTCCGCGCAGCGGCCGGCGAGCAGCAGCAGGCTGCGGCGGTCGGAGCGGATGATCCGGTGCTGCTGGGCGGCGAGTTCGGCCAGTGCCGAGGGTGGTGCGGTGCCGTCGGCGAGTGCGGTGACCAGTGTGGGGGCGGTGTCGCCGGGCGTCAGTCGGGCGCGCAGGTCCTGGATCTGGTCGAGGATCGGGTGGTTCACCGGTGCCTCCGGGGTGCGGTTCGGTCCGCTGCCATTCCTACCGTCCGGCGGTGCCGGTGCGGCGGCGACAGGCCGGGGCGGTGCGGTGACGCGCTCCCGGCCGGGCCGTGGGCCGGGCCGGGAGCCATGGAGCGGGCGACCGTCCCGCACCCGCACCCCCGGGCCGCACGCCCTACTGCGGGGTGGGGGCGGTCAGCGGGGCGAAGGTCTGTCGGAGGTCGACGACCGTGGTCGGGCCCTTCACCCAGGCGAGCGGGGCGTGGTGCACCCGGATCCCGGCCGGTTCCCGGAGCAGCGCCTCGCCGGCCGCGTTCTGCGGCCACTCCACCGAGCCGGTGGCGGTCCGCGCGGGGATGAGCCAGTAGTCGCCCCGGGTGTACTCGCCGCCCGGTCGGAAGTACACCTGGACGCCGTCCTCCAGGTCGAGCCAGGCGCCCTCCCGGAGCTGCAGGGCGCCGCCGGCCAGCGGCAGGGCGTCCCGGCCGCGGGGCGCCCGGTGGTCCCAGCGGCGCAGGAACGGGTGACGTTCGGCCAGCCGCCCGACCTCCGGCACCGGTTCGGCGGACAGCCTCACCCGGCGCCCCGGCAGGTCGGTCTCCTCCACCTGGAGCAGGTCCGCCGCCTCGCCCCGGCTGACGTACGCGCTGTCCGCGACCTCGACCCAGTCGCCGACCGAGAGGCTGAGCTTGTCGTCGTCGCCCAGCGTGGTGAGGTCGACCCAGGCGCCCTCGATCGAGGCGATCGGCAGGACGACCGAGCCGTTCTCCCGGGACCACTTGAACGTGGCGCAGCCCTCCGCCGACCCGCCGTGGTGGACCTCCACCCGGTACAGCTGGTTCTCCGGACCCCGGTAGCCGGCCTCGGGGTGGGTCAGGCACGGGTCCTCGTTCGCCCGCTCCGGCCGCCGGGCGCGCGCGGCCAGCAGTCCGCCCGGCCGCTCGTGCGCTTCGGCCCACGCGTCGAAGGCCTCCAGGACCCGGGACGCCCCGCCGTCCGGAACGCTCAACTCCGCGGCGGGCAGGGCGAGTACCTGCCAGACGAGCTTGGCCCGGGCCGCCGTGTCGGGCATCGCCGCACCGAGCGCGACCTCGCGGATCTCCGGGTCCTCGACGGCGGTGACGCTGCGCTCCCAGACCTTCAGGTAGACCAGGAACGGGAATTCGCCGGGCAGCCGGTCGCCGTCGCGCTCCTGGTCCCGGTAGGCGTTCGGCTGGTCCCAGTACGTCCAGCCGGCGGGCGCCTCCCGGGTGTCGCCGCCGTCGTCCTGGCCGCCGTCGTCGGGCACGGCGATGCCGGGCTCGGGCCGGTCGGCCTCGCACAGGATGCCGTCCACGTAGTAGCGGCCGCCGCCGATGGTGAGGTCGTCCACGTCGTGGTTGCCCGGCACGTAGCCGATCGCGAATCCGGCCGACCCGGCCGGTCCGCCGCGGCGGCCGATCAGGTCGGCGGCGAGCGTGCGCAGCTGGTACCGCTCGATCGCGGCCTGCTCGTTGGCGTCGGCGTCGAGCTGGACCCGGCCCTGCTGGGTCAGCACCGCGGAGTAGTGCTTGCCGGGCCGGAAGGTCAGGCGCGAGAAGTCTGCGTGCACGGTTTCCCTTTCGGAGTCATCGGGGCGGGTCAGGAGACGAAGAAGATCCCGGCGTCGGTGCCGGCCGGGGTGTACTCGGCCAGCCGGGCCCGCAGGTTGTCCTCGCGCTGGGGCTGGAACAGGTCGTGGAAGGCGCCGAGTTCGGAGCGGTCCTCGGCGCCGCGGGTGATCTCCGGGGCGCACCCGGCGGCCAACTGCCCGTAGCCGGGCGTGCCGTAGCGGAGGCTGGTGAACAGCGGGCGGACCCGCTCGGCCTCCAGGTCGCGCAGCCGGGCGGCCTGTGCCGGGTCCAGCTCGCCGCGCTCGACCAGCTCGGTCACCGCCGAGCGCACCAGGTCGGGTTGGCACTCGTACCGGCGCGGGGTGCGCGAGCCCGGCGGGACGTAGCAGAACCGCAGGCAGCCGAGCGAGCGGCGGGCCACCCGCAGCCGCCCGGTGAACACGCAGTCCTCGGCGATCGGCACCGCGTGGGTGTGCACCTCGCCGACCACCGTGGAGCGGCGGGCGTGCAGCAGCGCGTGGGCGTGCTCGCAGTCGGGCCCGGAGAGCGCCGGGCGCTCGGGCCCGGTGGCGTCCAGGATGCTGTCGGCGAGGTGGATCTCCAGCGGGTCGGTGTCCACCTCGTCGCCGACGACCTGGATCGTGCCCAGGACGCTGCGCTCGATCGTCACGCAGGCGGTGGTGTGGTCCAGCACGAGGCTGGGCTCCTGCGGCGAGTGCGGTTCGCAGTGCGGCTCCAGCGACCAGCCCGGCACCAGGGTGCAGTGCCGCAGGGTGACGGAGGCCAGCGGTCCGGTGACGTTGACCCCGCGACCGGTGATCAGCAGCCCGTCCAGGACCAGCCGCCCGCCCGGGCAGACGCCCCGGACGTTGAGCGCGTCCGGCCGGTTGCTGTACCAGTCGAGCAGCCGGATCACCGGCCGGGTGCCCTCGGCGGCGCGCAGTTCGAGGCGGTCGTCCTCCGCCAGGTCGAAGTCCAGCTGTTCCTGGTAGGCGCCGCTGTGGGTGATCTCGATGACGGCGGCGCCGCCCGCGCTGCCGGACTCCTGGTCGGCGCGCCACTGCTCGTAGGCGTCGTTGATCCGCTCGTACGGCCCGCCGGGGCCGACCCGGTAGAGCGCCCGGTGCCCGGTATCCGGGCGGTCGCGCGGGTACTCCCCGCCGCCGGTGTCGTCGCCGAACGCGTAGTGGTAGTCGACCCAGACGCCGCGGCGCGGGGCGGAGCGGGCGCCGAAGGCGATCCGGCCGAGCAGCGGGTCGACGGCGACCTGGCCGCGCTTGGGCCGGTACGTCCAGTCGCTCAGGTCGGCCACCGTGATCTCGGCGGGCGGGACCGGCTCCTGGGCGCCGTCGCGCCAGATGGCGAAGCTCTTGCCGGGCCCGTAGTAGTCGGCCAGGCGCTCGGCGAGCTGGCGGCGCCGGATCGGGGCCGGCACGTTGTCGATCGTGGCGAGATGGGTGGTCGACGGCTCCGGCTCGGGCTTGGTGACCAGCTGGGCGTCGTTGCCGAGGACCGAGAAGGTGAAGAGGTTCCTGGCCCGGTCGATGCAGTACGCGGGCGCCCGGGTGACCGGGTAGGGCTTCAGCCGCCAGACGTACAGGGCGACCCCGGCCGGGGTGTAGCCGCCCTGGCGGCGGGTGGAGGCGGCCCGGCGGACGTCGGCGGTGTGCGCCTGCCCGTCGAAGGGCCCGCCGAGCAGGTCCAGCTCGGCGCCGCGCCGCACGTCGACCAGTCGGCCCCGGCTCAGCCGATGGCGGTCGGCCGGCTCCTCGTCGGGGCGCAGCAGCCGCACCGGCTGGGTGCCGCTGAGCAGCCGGGAGAGCTCCACGGCCCGGGCCGGCCAGTCGGCGACCGAGGCGGACAGCTCCTCCAGCAGGGCGAGGGTGCCCTTGCGCCGGCGGCTGGCGACGGTGTTCGCGACGTCGTGCCGAGGCGCCAGCCGGGCGGCGAGCCGGTCGCGGGCCGCGGCCCGCTCCGGGGAGGCCCCGCCGTGCAGGCCGGTGGCGAGCACCTCCTCGTAGCCGGGCAGGATCCGGTAGCCGACCAGGTCGCCGAGGTAGGCGACGGCCCAGTCGGCGGCGGTCTCCACGAACCAGTCCTGGTAGCCCTGTTCGATGCCGCTGCGGACGACGTCGACCTGCTCGGCGATGACGGCCAGCAGGGCGCGCAGCGGCTCGCCCGCGTCGGCGTCGCGCAGCCGGTGCCACTGCGGCAGCAGCTCCAGCAGGCCGTCCGGGTCGCGGCTCATCGGACGCACCTCTCGACGATTCGCTCTCCTCCGGCCTCCGGCCGGGGGGACCCCCATCGCTCACTCATGCGCGGATCTCCTTGAGGATCAACGTGTCGGGCAGGTCCGGTGACAGCAGGGCGAGTTGGGCCGGGCGGATGCCGCGGAACACCGTCAGCACGCGGCCGGCCGGCAGCGGGCGGGTGTCGGTGACGGCCGGGTTGAGGCGCAGCAGCTCCGCGACGGAGATGCCGTTGCGGGCGGCGATGTCGGTGAGGCTCTCCCCGTCGGGGTCCCGCACCCGGTAGCGCTGCTCGTCGAAGCGGGCGAGCCGGGCCGGGACGGTCGGCTGGGGCTGCGCGAGCTGCTCGGACAGGTGCTCCAGGCCCTCCGGGGTGAGGCTGCCGGGCACACCGGTGAAGGCGTCGACGTCGACGTGGTCCACGCCGGGGACGGCCTGGGCGGCGGCGAGCACCTCGGACAGGTGGGCGCTCTGGCCGAGTTGGCGCCCGGCGTAGCCGAGCCGGTCGAGCAGGGCGCGGCGCAGCGCCGGTTCGACCAGGTCCCAGGAGTGGTCCGGGTCGACCTTGACGCTCAGGGCGAGGACCAGCAGGACGAGTTCGCGCAGTGCGACCTCGACCGGCAGCTTCGGGTCGCCGTACGCGGTGAGCGAGGACCGCAGGGTGCGGATCAGGTCGGAGTCGGGGGTGAGCGGGATGTCGTCGACCCCGGCCACCGTGACGTGGACGAGCTCCCGCCGGCCGTCCGAGAGCCGGGTGGCGCTCGCGCGCCCGATGCCGGCCCGGGAGCGGGTGAAGTCCTCGTAGTCGGGTACCGAGACCAGCCGGTCGAGCGCCGTGACGGCGAGCGGGATGTTGCGCCTGGCCAGGCCGGGGCCGTCCGGTCCGGCGCCGCCGGTGGCGGGCAGCGGGTTGACGACGGCGGAGACGCCGAGCGGGCGGGTGGTGAGCTGGGTGATCCGTCCGGCGCCGACGTTGCCGCTCTCGCCGATGCCGATCCGGTAGCGGGCGCGGACGTTCTCCCGGCCGGTGGGCAGGCGTGAACCGTGCACGCCGTCGCCGAAGGTGACGGTGGTGCGGCCGTCGGCCGCGGTCGAGGTGACGTAGACCCGTTCGTCGGCGCCGCGCCCGGCGAGGCTGTCGACCTCGTACCAGCGCACCCCGTCGACCCGGATCTCCAGGGTGCTGCGCGCGCCCCTGGGGGTGTCGGCGGCCAGCCAGGTGAGCGGCGACTGCCAGAGCGTGAAGCGCTGGCCGGGGACCCCGGCGTCGCCGCTGCCGACGGCCTCGTCGCGGGTGGCGCCCTGGGTGGCGCGGACCACGTTGCCGAGGACCTGGACGGTGTCGCGCCGGTAGCGGTAGGCGAGCGGGGCGCTGAGCGTGATCGCGGTGCGGACGGTGTCCCCGGGCAGGCGCGGGTCGACGCCCTGCCCGACGCCGGCGATCATGGCGAGTTCGGTGCCCCGGACCCCGGTGGTGTTCGGGATGTCGGTCCGCTCGCCGCTGACCGCGATCCACCGGCCGGGGGTCAACCCGTCGTAGAGCCGGGCGAGTTCGATCCGGTCGCCGTGGACCTCCTCGGTGACGGGCTCGTCGGCGAGCCGCAGCGACTCGCCGCGGGCGTAGACGGTGGTGTCCCGGATGTCCGAGAGCTGGGTGTCCTTGTCGTCCAACCACGGCTGCTGGAGGGACAGTTCGGTGACCTTGCCGGTGATGCCGAAGTCGGCGCGGGAGATCACCCGCACGTCGGTCACCCGGGTGATGACCTCGGCGAGGTCGCGGCTGCCCGGGATGCCGCCGTCGATCCCCTTGCGCGGGCGCTGGATGACCACCCAACTGCCGGGCGCGATCTGGTCGTAGACGGCGTCGAGGGTGAGGACGGTGCCGGAGACCGGCTGCAGCTTGGTGGTGAACACCACCTCGACCGCGGCCGGCGACTCGTCGGTGGCGGTGTAGCGGTGGACCCGGACGTTCAGCTCGCCGGACTCGCCGGTCTTCTCCTGGCCCGGTTCGAGCTGGTAGTCGAGCGCGGCGCCGGGCCCGCCGTCCACCTTCACGTGGATGCGCCCGTCGGCCTGCGGGCGGGACACGAAGACGGTGCGTTCGGGCAGTTTGGCCAGGAACGCGGCGCTGACCCCGGCCTCCTGGTCGGGCGCGGGCACGGCGGCGCGCACGGCGACGGCGTGCGGGTTCGGCGCCGGTGCGGGCGGCTCGGTGGTGACCACCTTGACCTGTCCGGGGCCGAGGGTGAAGGTGTGGTCCCACGGCAGCGAGAAGCCGTCGTGCGTCAGGCTGCCGGCCTCGACGTACGTGAAGTCGGCGGTCCTCGGGACGGTGCCGGCGGTGTCGAAGCCGATCCGGACGCCGATCAGGGTGCTGCCGGCGAGCGGCCAGTCCACGTAGCGGTCGATCCGGCCGTCGTTGCCGTAGACGGGCTTGAGCGGCGCGGTGGCGCCGAACGGGGTGGCGACCACCCGCATCGCCTGGATCTCGTGCACGGCGAGCGGCGCCGTCAGGTCGACCCGGCGCCAGGCGGGGTAGAGGCCGTCGCGCAGCCGGGGGTCGAGTGCGGACAGCAGCCGCACGCCGAGGTCCGAGCCGGGCGCGAACAGGCGCTGCGGGTCGCGGGCGAGGTCCCGGGCGCTCAGCGGGGGCCGGGCGGGGGCGGTGCGCAGCGCCGCCAGCACCGAGCCGAGTCCGCGGACGGCCGGGTCGGCGCCGGTGCCGGGAGGGTTCGGCCCGGGCTTGTCGGGGGCCTGCGGCGGCTCCAGCTGGTGGGCGCGGTCACGCAGGCCGGACAGCTCCTCGCCGAGGCGTGCGAACCAGTCGGACACCGGCTGCCGGGAGTGCGCCAGTTCGGCGGCCTCGGCCGCCCGGGCGATCACCGGGGCGAGCCGCTCGGCGAAGTCGGCCGGGGTGCTCAGCGGGCCGGACGGCCGGTCGAGTTCGGCGCGCAGCGGGGCCAGCACCTGGTCGTCGAAGTCCCGGATGATCCGGCTGTGCCCGGGCCTGGGGTTGGGGGCGCCCTCGGAGACGGTGATCCAGTCCGCCAGTTCGGCGCGCAGGTCCTTGAGGGTGCGCAGGTCCCGGGGCAGCCCGATCACCGTGACGTCGTTCTCGCGGTCGAGCCGCACCTCGGGCACCAGCCGCATCACCCGGTGGACCGGGTCGGCGGCCTTGTCGGCGCTGAAGACGAACAGCAGCCGGTCGCCGGGCTTGATGTTGTTGGCGGTCCCGGCGGCGAACAGCTCGGCCCGGCCGCCGGGGTTCAGCTGTCCGGGTGTCAGCTGGTACGGGCGGCGGCGCAGCACGGCCAGCTCGTTCCAGGCCGAGCGGGCGGCGAGGTCCTCGGCGGTCTCGAAGGACTGCGGGTCCTCGCCGGGGCCGGGGACGCTCTGGCTGCGGGCGCCGCGCGGGACGACCACGGTCGGGTCCTCGGCGGCCCGCGGGTCGTGGTCGAGGGTGTAGGCGAGGTAGGTGTCGGCGGCCACGCCGGGCCGGGGCCGGTGCCCGACGAGGCGGCCGAGCAGGGTGAGCGACTCCTCCTCGACGGCGGTGCGCAGGTAGCCCTCGTTGGCGATCCGCTCCGAGTAGAAGGTGAGCACGTCGGCGAGCACGGCCCAGGAGTCCAGCAGCGCGATCGCCGGGTCGTCCGGGGTGCGGACGGTCAGGTCGCGCAGCGCCGGGTAGGCGGGGCCGGACAGCCGGGCGAGCAGGCTGTCGAGGAACTCCCCGTAGCGGCCCACCCGGTAGCCGATGGCGTCCAGCCCGGGCGGGTTGAACAACGGGGCCGGGGTCGCGGTGGCGGTGCCCGAGCAGCCGCAGGTGCACTGGCCGTTCATCGGCCGCCTCCGATCACGATCGAGAGCCGGCCGTTCTCCGGCCGGTCGGGGTCGTTGTCGCAGCCGGCGATCTCCAGCGCGCCGAGCCGCAGCAGCCCGTCGGCCAGCTCGCCGTCGTCCCGCCCGAACTGCCGCCGCAGCCGGGTGACCTGGGCGCTGACCACACCCGGCACGGCCGCGGCGACGGCCACCAGCCGGGAGACCCGGACCGGCTCGCCGAAGCCCAGCGCGTCCGGGTGGAAGAAGCCGAGCCGGCCGTCCGGCAGGGCGCGGCTGCCCAGCACCCGGCGCAACTCGGCCAGCACGTGGCCGCGTTGGTAGCCGGGGGCGGCGCAGACCCGCAGTTCGAGGTCGAGCGGCACCACCAGGGCGGGGCGGACGACCAGGTCGTGGCCGATCCGGCGGTACGCCTCCAGGCCGTCGCCGACCGCCGCCAGCAGGTCGGTGCCCGCGGTGGCCTGCCCGTACGGCTCGACGGCGACGTGGACCTCCTGGACGCTGCCGGTCCAGCGGAGTTCGGCGGCGGCCCGCCGGACGCCGGGCAGGGCTGCCGCCAGCTCCGCGTAGTCGGCGGCGGTGACGGCGCGCAGCCGGGTGCGGCTCAGCGCGAGCGGGGCCGACTGCCGTACCTGGTCGAGCGGTTCGGGATCGGTGCCGCCGCTCGCGGGCATCGGGTTGCGGACCCGGAGCCGCGCGTCCTGCGGCGGTACGGCGGTGCCGCGCCCGCTCGGGTGGGGCGGCTGGTCCTGGCAGACCACCAGGTGGTTGATGGCCTCCGCGCCGACGTTGCCGGCGGTGCCGTTGCCGATCCGGTAGGCGACCCGCAACTCCGCGCCGGGCCGGGGCGGTTGACCGTGCCGTCCGTCGCCGAAGCGCAGCGCGAGGCGGCCGTCGTCCTCCGGCTCGCCGATGAAGTGCCGGTCGCGCGGGCCGTCGGAGAGCAGGTCCCGGCGGGGCGTCCACTCCTGGCCCCCGGCGGTGGCCCGGACGGCCGGCAGGGCGGCACGAGGGTCCTGGACGGCGATCCCGGACGCCGGGCCGGCCAGCGCGGGGGAGTCGGGGTCAAGCCTGGAGGTGTACCGCCCGCCCCAGCTCTGCGCCACTTCCCAGACGCCGGGCCGCCGGAGCACCCCGCCGGCGCGGGCCCGGGCGGTGAGCACCTCGAGGCGGCGCAGCTTGGCGGCGAGCAGGCGGGTGCGGCGGGCCAGCAGTTCGCGCAGTCCGGCGGCGGGCCGGTCCGCGAGGTGCAGCTCGTGCACCACCTGGGCCCCGAACAGCAGGGTCAGTTCGGCGAGTTCGGCGCGGGAGAGGGGGTGTCCGCAGTCCGCCCGGTGCCATAGCTCCTCCAGCCGCTGCCGGACCCGTTCGGGGATGCCGGCGAGCAGGACGGCCTGCCGGGCGCAGACGTGCGCCCGGTCCGGGTAGGCGGCCGCCTGGGTGACCGGCGCGTAGCGCAGCACCGGGCGGAAGGGCTGCGGCAGGACGGGGTAGCGGGTCTGGTCGAGCAGCGTCTCCAGCGCCGCCGCCTGGGCGTCGGCGGTGGGCGGCTCGACCACGGCGCCCTGGCCGTCCTCGCCCTCCGCGTTCGCGCCCGGCGCGAGCTGGATGCTCAGCCCGGCCCGCCGGACCGCCGCCTCACCGAGCAGCGCGTACAGCTCGCGGACCTGTCGCGGGCCGAGCTGGCGGCCGGTCCTGGTCCGGTCGAGCAGTTCGTGGATCGCCTCCGCCGCGGGGCTGCCCTCGGCGCGGTCCGCGCAGCCGGACCCGCCCGGCCCGCAGGGCGCCGTACGGACCGCCTCCGGCGGCACCGGGAAGGTCTCCGGGGCGCCGCCGCAGAAGGTGAGCGAGCGGCCGTGGTCGACCAGGACGACGTTGCCGCGCGCGACGCTCACGTCGGGGACCGGGCCGCAGTCGGTGCCGCCGCGCGCGGACAGGCAGACCGGGAAGGCGAGCGCGTCCTCCGGCGCCCACTCGACCTCGACCACGGGCTGCTCGTACAGCTCGTCGACCAGGTGGGTGACCGAGGTGAGCCGGACGGCCTGGCGGTGCGCGGGGTCGGCGTCGGCGGCGGCGCCGGTGCGCGGGCCGAGCACCTCCTCGACGACCAGCAGGTCGCCGGGGCGCAGCGCCAGGTGCCGGGTACGGGCCTCCGGCCGGTCGGCCTCGTGCCAGTCGTCGCGCAGGGTGGCGGAGGTCGCGCCCTTCGGCAGGACGCAGTCCTGGTCGCCCCAGGTCCAGAACCGGATGGTGTTGTGCTCGGGGTGCAGCACCAGGTCCGCTCCGCCGAGCGGCTCGAACACCTCGACCGCCGCGGTCCGGGTGAGCGCGTCCAGCTGCTCGTCGGGGATCACCGTGGACAGCTCCGGGCGTTCCTGCGGGCCGAGCCGGCTGACGTCGACGGCGGCGAAGCGGAAGCTGCCGGGGCGGAGGGTGAGCGGGCGGTCCGTCGCCAGGACGACGAACGCCCGGGCGTTGCAGCCGTCGTGCACGGCGTAGTCGACCAGCCGGGCGTGCCGGCGCACCGACACCCGGCGTCGGGCCGTGTCGAGGTACGCCTCGGTGGCCACCGCGTCCTGCTGGTAGGAGAGCTGGTCGGCGGTGTAGGCGAGCAGCTCGACCAGGGTGACGCCGAGGTCGGGCAGGTGCCGCTCGGTCCAGCCGGGGGTGGTGAGGCTCATCCGGTCCAGCACGAGCCGGCGCAGGCTCTCGTAGTCGCGGGCGGTGTAGTCGATGACCGGGGCCGGCCGGACGGCGGGCGGGCAGTCCTCCTCGGTGCGGCAGTCGTAGGGGGAGGGGCAGTCGGCGCCGAAGGAGAACCCGGTGCTCGCGTACCTCGGGTCGAAGCCCGGGTACGGGCGGGTGCCCGGCCGGCCGTGGGCGTCCGCCTCGACCACGGTCAGCCGGTAGCGGGAGGTGTCGCCGGTGCGGTCGAGGGTGACGTGCATCCGGTCGTCCAGCTCCGGGTCGTCCGCGGGCTCGAGGTCGACCGCGACGGCGCGCAGGCCGGTGATCCGGCGGCCGCCGTCGACGCGGATGTTCTCCGGGCCGAGCTCGTCCGGTGCCCGGCCGAGGAAGGTCACGGTCAGTGTGCGCCGGTCGTCCTCCAACTCGGCGCCGTCCAGGCCCAGCAGGTGCGCCGCGCGCACGTCGGCGCGCCGCAGTTCCGTCCGGCACCGGGCCGTCGGACGTTCGGATCGCCCGGTCATGCTGCCACCCCGCCCTCGAACACGTCCTGCCGCTGCGCACCGGTCCGGCGGACCACGTACGCCAGCTCGACCCGCACCACGTTGTCCTCGCTCTCCACGTCGAGCGCGGCGACCTCGATGACGTCGCCGAGCCACCGCTGCAGCGCCGCCTGGACGGACAGCTGCAGGGTGGCCGCCAGCTCCGGGCTGTTCGGGGCGAACACCAGGTCGAGCAGCCCGCAGCCGAAGTCCGGGTGCATGACCCGCTCACCCGGGCTGGTGAACAGCAACTGCTCGATCAGGTCCCGCACGTGGTCGTCGTACGCCGCCTCGGCGGTGCGCCCGCGGCTGTCGATCCGGAACGGGAACGCGAGGTCCGTCCGGGCCGGACCGGGCAGCGGAGCCGTCGGCTGGGCGCCGGGCCCGTCGAACTGTGCGGCGTGCGCACCCCAGGTGTTCACACGCCCACCGCCCGCTGCTGGACGACGGTCACGACCGGCGGCCCCTGCGGGACCTGCTCGGCGCTCTGGCACAGCCCGACGGCGGACTGCGGCAGCGCGGGGGAGCCGTTCACCCGGATCCGGGCGGACGGCACCACCCAGCGGATCGTGACGCAGGGCTGGGGCTTGCCGGCCACGTTGAACGGGCAGCCGGTCACGGTGTACAGGTCGGCCGTGCTGGTGACGGCCTGGCCGGCGACCAGCACCCGGCCCTGGGCGGGCAGGGCCGTCGCCTGGGCGCCGTGCGGGCAGGTCACCGTCGCGTTGACGTGCAGCAGATTTCCGGGCACGAGTCTCTCCCCCGTCAGGTCACGCTCAGGGCGTCCTGGTTGATGGAAACGGTGGCGCCGACGAGCGAGATCGAGGCGCCCTGGCCGTTGCTGATCCGGATGCCCGAGTCGTTGATCACGATCGAGGCCCCGCTCGGGGTGCGGAGGGTGATCCCCGTGGTCGGGTCGTCGGACAGCACGATCACCCGCCGCCCGGTGGTCTCCAGCACCTGGTTCGGCACGCCCGGCGGGCCGGTCGTCGCCTCCACCGGCACCTCGGAGGCGGAGCCGTACCAGCAGCCCGTCCAGATCGGATAGCTCTGGTCGCCCTGCTCGAACTCCATCCACACCCCCGCCCCCACCGGCGGGACGGCGTAGTGCCCCATGCCCGGGCCGGCCACCGGGAAGCAGGGCATCGCCCAGGTCGACGCGACCTCGCCCAGCACGTCGGGCACCTGGGCCTGGATGCGGCCGATCCCGAGCGGGTCGACGTTGTTCACCACCGTCCCCCGGAACTTGCCGAGGTAGCGGGTCGGTTCGGCCATGCGGGCAACTCCTGCTGCATCGTTAGGGGATGACGGTCGGCTGGAGGGCGATCAGGCCCTCGCGGGCCAGCGTGAAGTTCTGGGTGTACGAGCCGCGCTTGAGGTTGTGGGTGACGCTCTTGACGAAGTACAGGCCGTCGTAGGTGAGTCCGGCGCCGCGGACGCCGACCAGCTCGCGCGGCCGCAGCACGTGCCCGTACCGGACGACGTCGAGCTGGCCGGAGCCCGAGACGGCGTCCGCCGACTGCATCGCCTTGGCGATGGTCTCGGCGACGGCCTGGGAGCTGTCCTTCTTGGCGGTGTCGGCGATGACCTTCTTCTTCAGCGCCGGCGCGGGCCTGAGCGCGAGCGGCGGACGCAGGATGCTGACCTCCGGCACCGGCAGGACGGCGGACACCTTGGTCGCCGGGAGCTGGACGCGGGCCTCCGGCTCCTCGCGGGCGGTCCCGTCGAAGGCGAAGGTGAGCTGGTCGACGTTGGACAGCGCGTCCATGTTCACGTTCAGCGCGTGCTGCGGCACCCCGAGCCGGATCTCCGGCCCCCAGTAGCCGCGGCTCATCCCGGGGGCCGGGCCGGGGTCGAGGTAGAACACGTAACCGTTGGCCTTCGCCAGCTCGTTGACGTAGCCGAGGTCGGTGCCCTTCTGGAAGTCGATCCGCCGGGTCGGCATCGGCGTCTGCGGCACCAGCTCGGGGATGACCAGCGGCACGATGCCGTACTGCCCGTACTTGGCGATGATCGCGGCCACCCGGGCCGCCGGGGACATCGCGGGGAACGGCACGCCGGCCTGCTCCTCCAGGTCCATCAGCACCGTCAGGTCCTCACCGGTGACGGTCAGCGTGGACTGGCCGGGCTGGTTGCTGATGCCGACCTCCTGGCGGATGATCACCCCGTCCATCAGCACGGTCGGGGTGCCCGTGACGGTCACCATCAGCACGACCCGGATCTTCGGGTCGAAGAAGCCGCCCGGCAGCAGCGCGGTGTTGATCAGACCGTGCTTCGACAGGTCGAAGGCCAGCTGGAACCCGCTGCGCTGCCCGGACGCCACCGTGACCTGCGCCGACAGCAGCGCGTCGGTCACCGGCTGCGGCACCGGCACCGGGAGCTGCGGGCCCATCAGCAGGCTCAGGTGGATCGACCCGATCGGCCCGCCCCCCGTGACGGCCGAGGCGTCAGCCATTGCCCACCCCCGGCCCGGGCACCGCGCTGGGCAGCGCGATGGTGATCCGCCGGCCCGGCGTCGCGGTCAGCTCCCGAGGATCGAGGACCGGATTGGCGTCGGCGATCCGCCACCACTGGTCGGCGCTGCCGAGGTAGCGGTAGGCCAGCAGGTCGGGGCGGTCGCCGGCGCTGACGGTGTGCTCGGCGAGCGGGGTCAGCCCGTCCGCGCCGGGCAGCAACCGCCGCTTGAGGTAGGGGACCTGCCGACCGTCCGGCTCGGTGTGCAAGGCGACCGGGATGCCGTGGTACCGGCTGGTCAGCGGGTACGGCGAGGGCGCGGGCAGCGCGTTCAGCGGGTCGTTGACGGTCATCAGAACCCCCCTCCCAGGCCGAGCGCGCTCAGCCGACCACCGGCCGCCGTGCCGACCAGCCGCTCCTTCTGCGCCAGGTGCGCGAGGTACAGCTCCGCCCCGCGGTGCCCGGCCGGCAGATCACTGACGGTCAGGACGCGCAGGCCGATGGCGACGGCGGCCCTGATCGGATTCAGGTCGATGTCGAACGCCTCCTCGGTGATGGTCAGTTCGGTCAGCCGCACCGGCAGGATCCGCTTCCCGCCCCAGGTGAAGAGGGTCAGCGGGGCCTCGATCGGGGTGATTTCGAGGGTGCCCAGCGCGGCGAGGGCCTGATTGCTCCGCAGCTGCGTACTGGTCGGCTGCACCAGCAGTTCCAAGGTGGCCAGTTGCGGATGGATCCCGTTGGGAGCCGGCACGTCGAGTTGGTCGGTGGCGTCCAGCTCGGCGGTGAACTTCCAGGTCTCGACGGCGGGCCCCTTGAGCCGCAAAGCCTCCGTCCGGTCCCCGCTCCCGTCGGCCCCCGCCACCTGCGGGGCGAGCGACCGCTCCAGGCTGTCCGGATTGAACTGCAGCACGATGACCCGCTGCGGCGTCCCCCGCTGCGCATCGACGATGACCAGCCCGGCCCTGATGGGCTTGGGGGCGTCGGAATAGCTCAAGGACCGGCTACTCATGGCGTGGCCCGTGCTGTTCTTCCATCAACCGAAGGGCGATTTCCGCCTCTCGGACGACCTCCGGGTCCGCATCGTGGGCGACCATGTCAGCCAGCGGCTCCCGGTACTCGGGCCACTCGGAATACACCATGGCCTGAACAACGGCCCGCCGGACCCTGGGGTCCTTGTGCCGAACCACCTCCAGTATGCGCATCACCACGGTGTCCACCGCCTGCTTGGGGGATCCGGCGCCCAGAAGCAGCACGGACCTCGCCTGCTCGACCGGGTAGACGCTCACGTCGAAGTTGGTCTCCAGGTCGTCGACGCTCCAGATGTCGAGCGCCGACTCCAGGCGTGTCGATGCTTCGTGGACCCGCACGCCGTCGTCACCCGCGACGACGAGGTACCGTGCGTCGATGAATTCGTCCGCGACGTAGTGGGCGGACAGTCCGCCGGGTAGTGACCACTTCGCCTCGTAGAAGGCGTGGTTCTCCGGATCCCGGGGGATGTCACCCTCGTAGGTCCATCCGTCGGCCTCGGCGAAGGCCCGGATCTCGGCATTGTCCACGGAGTCGCGGAGAATCAAGCGACGGCCCACATGGCGTCCGACGGCCATTCACCCTCCCATTCGGTACGTTCCAGGCCTCAGAGGCCGTAGATGCTGTAAATGTGCTTCCGGATGTGTGCGAACAGGGCCTCCTTGCCGCCGCTGTCCGCGAAGTCGAGCTCAAGCGACGCGGCCCAGGCCTGGAGGAACGCCACCTCGCGTTCGGCCATGGCGTCGGCCTTAGGCGTGGTTTTCACCTCCCCCTTCTGAGCGGCCTCCCCCCAAGCGTGCTGGACGTAGGCTTGCTTCCACGACTCGACCTTGGCGCGCGCTTCCTCCCGGCGCTCCGGACTCTCGTTCTTGTTGTTCATCACGGCCCGAACTGCTTTGCGCTCCTTGGCCGGTATTCCCTGGCTCGTAAGGTAGCGGGCCTCGCTGACGCCCGTCATCTTCTGCAGCTCGGCCGGCCCCAGCCCCTCCTGTGCGGCGAGCTTCTGCATGCGTCGAGCCAGCGCGTCCGGATTGCTGTAGGTGGGTCTCAGTTCCTTGAACTTGAGTGCGAGATTGAGTTGCCGGGCCTCACTCTGCGCCCCTCTCGGTGCCAGCGGCAATTTGTTGACGGCTTCGTTCAGGTCGTTCATTCCGGCGGCGCGCTGTTTCTCGTTGAACTTGCTGGAGTCCGCGGTCGCGGCCTTGTAGGCCATGGCTCGGTAGACGACGTCGCTGGGCGAGCGGTTGTGCTCCACCGCGCCGAGGGTGTGCAGGAACACCCGCCTGCTGTCCGGGATCGCGTCCACGCCCTGCGGTGCGGGGCCCCCACCCAGATCGGCGAGCATCGTACGGGCGATCTTCTCCTGTTCCGGTCCCGGCATGCCGTTGAACATGTTCGGATAGTCGTCCGGGAGTTGCTCCTCAACGCGGCCGTGCGGTACAGCCCTCTGATTGCGTGGGCTGTTGAACCCCTGTTTCAGTCCGGCGGTCGCGCCGTTCGGGCCTTCGACCGTCTGGTGGCTCCCGTCCGGGAAAGCCTGCTGGCGGAACTTGTTCGCCATGGACACGGAATCGATCCGGTCGCCGGTGGATATCCGCTTGTTCTGCTGGTCGTACCCGATCTGCCCCGTTTCCTGCAGGTGCCGGGCGGAACCCCGGACCTCGTCCGCGACTGTGCGGATGAAGTTCAGGAGCTCGGTGCGGTCGAGCTCCACCCCTGCGAGCGCGACCTTCTCCGGGTTCAGCAGTGCGCGGATGACGAACTGCGGAAGGCCGCTCAGTTCGAGCCCGCTCAGCCGGTACCAGGCGCGAAGCCCCCGCAGCACGGCGCTGAGGACCTGCCTCCGGACTCCCTTGCCGAGGAGTCGCGTCAGACGGGGTCGCAGGCGCGCCACGATCAGGTCAAGGCGCTGCTGCTTCGCCTGGGGCGAGTTCTCGTGGGCGCGGCGCTGGGCGCGTTGCTGCTGGCGCTTCTGGTGCCAGGCACGCAGGCGGTCGCGTTGCTTGCGGTAGGCGTCGCGGATCCGGTGGGCGCCGTTGGTGAGGGCGCGGCCGAGCTTGCTGTTGAGGAGTTTGCGGCCGAGGGTGCGGGCGGCCGTCCGCACCCGGTTGAGGGCGGCCTTGACGGTCTGGCGGGAGGCGTTGAGGGCGCGGCCTACGGGGGAGGTGGGGTGGCGGCGGGTGGTGGGCTTCGGGCGGGTGACCTCGCGGCGGGGGCGTCCGGTGCCGACGGGCTGGTGGCGCTCCGCGTGCCGGACGGTCTGCCGGGCGGGGCCCGTCCGCGTGGGGCGGGTGCGGCCGGGGGAGGGCCGCCGCCGCAGGGACTGGGTGGCCCGGCGCAGGCTCGCCCGGGCCTTGTTGACGGCCCGGCCGGCAGCCTTGCGGGCGCCCCGGCCGGCCCTCGCCAGGCCCTTGAGGATCTTCTGTGCGATCCCCTTGAGCTTGGTCCCGACCGCCTTCCCCGCCCCCTTGAGCTTGCTGAGCAGGAAGTTGGAGATGAAGTCCAGCAGCGCGACCACGCCCGCCGCGACCGCGTCGGCGAACAGGCAGGCGGCCGAGCCGGACTTGACCGCCTTGAGGAAGGTGACGAACTTCCCGATCGCGGCGACGATCTTGCTGATGGTGTTCCACGCCGCCACCAGGCCCTGGATGATCGCCATGATCGCGCCCGCCGCCGGCACGATCAGCGACACCAGCTTCTCGATCACGATCGAGACGATCATTCCGGGCAGTGCGGCGACGATCGCCTGCCAGGCCATCCGTCCGATCTGGGCCATCGAGATGCAGCCCTTGACCAGTACGTTGACGATGGTGGAGGTCAGGCCGACCACCGACTCGACCTTCTCGTTGAACCACTGCTTGACCGCGCTCTTGATCGCACCCCACAGGTAGTGCTGGATGCCGTCGACCGCGGCGGTGCCGAGCTTCTTCAGCCAGCCGCCCGGGTCGGAGGCGATGTCGCCGATCAGGACCGCGAACTCGCCGAAGACCGCGATCGCCTTCTGCACGAAGTCGATGGCGTCCATGACGGTCTTGCGGACCGCCTCGATCGCGGCCTTGAGCCCGGCCTCCAGCGCGTCGAGCAGCGCGTTCAGCCCGGCCGCCAGCAGGTCGAGCAGCTTGTTGACGGCGTTCTTGAGCTTGTCCGCCCACTCGTTGACCTTGGCGACGGCCTTGTCGCGCCACTCCTCGATCTTCTTGCGGAACCTGTCCCGCAGTTCGGGGAAGGCCGCCAGCAGCACGTCGCAGATCTTGATCAGCGCGTCCGCGAGCTTGTTGATCAGGTCGACGGCGAACTTCCGCGCCTGGTCGATCGCCCAGTTCGCGAACTTCCGGAAGCCGTCGATGATGTCGTTGATCAGGCCGCGGAAGAAGTCGAAGACCTTGGTGACCGCCTCGACCAGCGCGTCGAAGGCCGCTTTGACCTTGGACTTGACCCAGCCCCACCAGCCCTCGGACTCCTCCTTCTTGCGGTCCTTCTCCTTCTGGGCCTTCTCCTCGGCCTCCTTCCGCTTGTCCTGGATCTTCTGGTTGTCCTGCTGCTGACGGTCCTGGACGTCCTTGTCGGCCTCGGTGCGTTTTTTGCCGATCTGTCCGGTCTTGTCCTGGTGCTCCGCAGCGGAGTCCTGGTCCGCGGTGGAGACCTTCTGGTCCTGCTCGGTGCGCCACTGCTCGCGTTCGGCCCGGACCCTCTCCGCGGCCTCGCCCCGCTCGCCGGCCTGGGCCTGGGCGTTGTCGGCGACCTCCTGGTCGATCTCGGCCTGGTTCTGGCGCCGCGCCTCGGCCTCGCCCTGCTTCTGCTCAGCCTGGGCGGAGCCGATTCGGCCCTGCCCCTGGCCGACCGCGGCCTGGATCTGCGGTCCGCGTTCCTGCTGGGTGACGATGCCGATGCCCGGCTTGGTGCCGGCCGCGCCGCGCGCACCGGCGCCCCCGTGCCTGCGGCCGCCCCCGGGGGCGGAGGCGGTGAGGGTCTCCTTCGGCACGTCCGGGTAGATCCGGTCCTCGCCCATCGGCTTGGCGGCGTCCTCCCGGCCGACGCCGAGGATCCTGGTCGAGCTCTCCTTGAGTTTCGTGGCCTGCCGGTCGGTGCGCGCCGGGTCGCTCTCCCCGGTCAGTTCGACCTTGGGCGCCGGGCCGACGGTGGTGTTCAGCGCCGGGTCGGTCGAGGGCACGCCGTCGACCGCGACCTGGGCCTGCTGGACCTCCTGCGGCGAGACCTGGTTGCCCGGGTCGTCGGCGACGTGCGGCGGGGCGACCCGGTCGCCGGGGTTGCGGCCCTCGACCTTCTTCTCCTCGGCCTTCTGCTGCTCGCCGTCCGCGCCCGGCGGGCCGACCCGTTCCAGTCGCTCCGTCACCGCCTCGGCGGGCGGCGCGGCCTCGGGTGTGCCGGACTGGGTCTGCGGGGCTCCGGACGGGCGCCGGACGGTCGGCGGGGCGGACTGCAGCCGGGCGTGCTGCTCGCCGACCGTACGGTCCACCGAACCGTCCACGCCGTCCAGGGTGGTGGCCATCTGATCGGGCGGCAGGCTCGCGGCGGTGGCGAGCGCGCTCTGCGGGTCCTGGCCGGAGACGTCGGGCGGGGCGGGCTTCTGCTCCTGCTGGGCCGGGCCGCCCCCGCCGCCGCCGGCGGCACAGGCACCGCCGGCGGCGTCCGGCTCCGCCTCGGTGGTGGGCTGCTGCGGGCCCGCGCAGGCGCCGCCGCCGGACTCCAGGGAGGCGTCCGGGGCGGGCTGGGCGGCGAGCCCGGCCGGTGCGTCGGCCTGCTCGGCCGCCGGGCCGGGGGCGGTCTCGACGGCGGTCTCGGGGGAGTCCGCGCCGGGTGCCGCTTCGGGCCCGCCGGTGTCCGGGCCGGCGCCGTCCCCGTCCGGGCCGTCCCCGCCGACCGGCCGTGCCGCAGTGGGCGCGGCCGTGCGCTCCGCGCCGCCCGGCTCGGGCGAGGCGGCCGGTTCGGCCTTGCGCGCCTCTTCGGACTCGGCGGTCGCGTCGGGCTGGTGCGGTTCCGCCGGGGCGGGCTCGGCGGCGGCCGGCGTCGGGGCGGCCGGGTTCGCGGTGGGTTCGGGGCCGATCTCCTGCTCGACCGGCTGGTCCGGCTGGAGGTCGCGGGCGCTGCGGTCCTCGGCCTCGGGGGTGGGGGCCGGTTCGGGGGCGGCGGGCGGTGCCGCCCCGGGCTGCGCCTGCTCCGGCGGTGCCGCCGCAGGCTCCGCGTCCTCCTCCGGTCGGCTGTCCCGCTCGGCCTGCACCTGGTCGGCCTTGGTCGCGGGCGGTTCCGGGAACTCCGGGGCCTCGGCGTTCCCGGCCGGAGTGCCGTCCGATGACAGGCTGATCCGATCGGCCGTCGGGACGGCCGACACGTCGAGGTCGGACGAGGGCAGGAAGTCCCCGGGCGAGAGCTCCGGTCCGGCGTCGGCCGGCGCCGGCTGCCGGTCCTGCTCCTTGCCCGGTCCGTCCTGGACCTCGGACTCCGCGCCGGGCTCCATGCCCAACGGCCGTTCCTCGTCCGGGGTTTCGGCCTTCTCGTGGTCTCCCGCCAGCAGCCCGTGCCGGGCCAGCGGACTGTCCTCGGCCCGGGCGACCGCGTCCAGGCGCTCGGGCTTGACCGGCGCGGGTTGCGGCAGCGGACGGGCGGCGGGATCCTGCGGCTTCGTACCGGCCGAGGGCTGGGCGGCGGGGTCGGGCCGCCCGGCGTCCGGCAGCCCGGCTTCGGGTGGGCCCGGCACGACGGCGGCTCCGGGCTGGGCGGCGGCCTCCTCGGCCGGCGCGGGCGACTGCTCCGGGCCCGCCTCCGGGCCCGCCTCCGGGCCCGCCTCGGGGGCCGCCTTGGGGGCCGCCTCGATGGTCGACGGCTGCGCCTGCCCAGGAGGCTGGGCCTGATCGGCCTGCGGCTGCGCGGCCTCGCCCTCCGCGGACGGTGCCTGCTGCTCGTCCTGCCGTTCGTCCTGCCGCTCGCCCCGCTCGTCCGGGCGTTCCGCGTCACCGTGACCCTTGCGGCGCCTGCGCCGCCCCTTCAGGTCGGCCGACTGCCGTGCCTCCTTGTCGAGTTGCCGCTGCCGGTCCCGCTCGCCGCGGTCCTTCCGGTCGGTCCGCTCCTGGTCGTCGGCGGTCCGGTCAGCGGCATCGGTGACCGGCTCGGGTGTCTGCGGGCCGTCGAGGTCGGCCGGGCGGTGCTCGGCGGCCTCGACCAGCTCCAGCACCCGGGTGTAGTCCGAGGAGGGCAGCCGGAGCTCCAGCCGTTCCAGCACGGAGGCCTGCAACTCGGGGGCGAAACGCGCGAGTTGCCAGCGGACGCGGCCGGCGGAGTCGGTCGGGTCGCCGCGCAGCGAGCGCAGGATGCCGGCCGCCAGCCGGTCGACCAGGGTGGCCGGGTCGAGCCGCTCGGTGCGGAACCGGTCGGCGTCGACGGTCGCGTAGCGCAGCCATCCCGGCGTGGCACCCGGTGTCGCCGCCGTCGGCCGGTCGTCGCGCGCGCCGTGCTCCGCCTCCCGTTCGATCGCGTCCAGCGGCAGGCTGACCGCGCCCAGGTCGCGGCCGGCCCGCAGCGCGCCGAGCGGGTTCGGGGCCTGGACGGTGTGCAGCAGCTCGTGGGTGAGCAGCCGCCGGCCGTCCTCGGCGGCGGGCCGGTACTTGCCCTCGCCGAAGAAGAGGTCCGGGCCGACGGCGACGGCGTCCGCGCCGATCAGCTCGGTCAGCGCGGCGGAGTCCCGGTCGGTGTGCACCCGGACCCGGCTGAGGTCGTGCCCGAGCCGCGCCTCCAGCTCGCGGCGCACGCCCGGGTCGAGCGGCTGGCCGGCGCCGGAGACGATCTCCTTGGGCTCGGGCGTACGGGCCTTCGGCGCCCGGGTCCGGCGCCGGGCCGCGCCCTGCCTGGTGTCCGGTGCGGAGTCCTTGGCCGCGACGGCGGGTCGAGTCATGTCCGCCCCCGTCCCGGCGGTCGGCCACCGCCGGACAGCCCGGCGTGCACGGCGCGGGCGAGCGCCTCGCCGAGCCGCCGCGGTGAGGTGCCGGCCGGGAGCGGCGGCAGCCCGGAGAGCAGGTCCAGCGTGCGGTCGCCGCCGACCGCGAGCGGCACGCCGCGCGCCTCGACCAGGCGGGTCAGTTCGCTCCGGAACGCCGCCGCCAGCCGGTCGTGGTCGAGGTGGGGGAAGCCGTCGAGGACCAGCTCGCCGATCTCGACCTCGATCCGCCCGGCACCGCCCGTCCCCTCGCCGCCCCGCTCGATCCCGGGTCCCTCGGTCAGATCCATCCGCCGACCTCCGAGGGCGTCAGCGAGCGCTCCAGCTTCAGGTACTCGGTGCGCGCGGCGGCCAGCAGGTGCCGCATCTGCATCGGGCAGTCCTCGTCGGCGGCGAGGAAGGCGGCGGACAGCGCGATGTTGCGGATGGAGCCGCCGGCCACGGTGAGCTGGGCGAGCCGCTCCGGGTCGAGGTCCTGGCTGGGGGTCTCCTTCGGGATGACCCGGCGCCAGATCTCGGCGCGCTCCGGCACCCCGGGGAACGGGAAGTCGACCACGAACCTGATCCGCCGCATGAACGCGGGGTCCAGGGCCTTCTTCATGTTGGTGGTGAGCACGGCCAGGCCCCGGTAGGCCTCCATCCGCATCAGCAGGTAGCTGACCTCCAGGTTGGCGTAGCGGTCGTGGCTGTCCTTGATCTCGCTGCGCTTGCCGAACAGCGCGTCGGCCTCGTCGAACAGCAGCAGTGCGCCGCCGCGTTCGGCCGCGTCGAAGACCCGTCGGAGGTTCTTCTCGGTCTCGCCGATGTACTTGCTGACGACCTGGGAGAGGTCGATGACGAACAGGTCCACGCCGAGCTGCCCGGCGACGACCTCGGCCGCCAGCGTCTTCCCGGTGCCCGACCCGCCGGCGAACAGCGCGGTGACGCCGAGGCCGCGGCGCAGCACCGACTCGAAGCCCCACTCCTGGTAGACCGTGCCGCGCCGGCGGACGTGGGCGACGATCTCGCGCAGGATCGCGCGCTGGCGCTCCTCCAGCACCAGGTCCTCCCAGCCGGCCCGCGGCTCGACCCGCCGGCCCAGCTCCTCCAGGGACATCCGGGCCTCCGTCAGACCGGCGTGCCAGGCCAGCGGGCTGATGTCCCGGCCGTCCTCGGCCGCCCGCCGGGCCGTCGCCGCGGCCGACCGGATCACATGGCCGGGCAGTGAGAACTGCGCGGCCAGCGCGCGGAGTTCGCCCTCGGTGATCCCCGGCGAGCCGTCCAGTTCCGCGGCCCAGATCGCCAGCTGCTCCTCGGGGCCGAGCGGGGGTACGGTCAGCCGGGCCCGGTCCGAGGCCCCCTCCGCCGGGAGCTCGTCGCCGGAGACGACCAGCGGTACCGCCAGACTCGCGAGGAAGGCCTCCGTGCCGTTCGGAGACCGCGGGTGCTCCCGGCCCGGCTCGCCGCCCTCCACCAGCAGCGCGGCCGGGATCAGGATCGCCTCCCGCTGCCACAGCCGGGCGAGCTGCTCGCGTTCGGCGGGCTCGGTGGGCAGGTCCTCGCGGTGCGCGGCGTAGAGGCCGAGCCCGGCGCGGTGGGCCGCCGTCGCCGCGATCTCCCAGCGGGTGCGGCGGTCGGCGCCGGTCAGTTCGGTGTGCGGCGGGCCGGTCAGCCCGGCCGCGGTCCACCCCAGGGCCAGCTCGGCCGCGCACCGCTCGTGGGACTCGGGCAGCTCGCCGGGCGGCCCGACCCGGGTGAGTAGGCCGTGCAGCCGCACGTCCAGGTACGGCACGCCGACCAGGAAGTGCAGCACCCGCTCGTCGATCCGCAGCCGGGAGGCGGTGAGCGCGGTCTCGTCGTCCAGCTCGACCAGCCGGAAGCGGCGCAGCGGGCCGACCGGGGTGAGGGCGCTCCAGTGCGGCTGGTCCAGGGCGGCGAGGGCGAGCGAGAAGGTCGGGTAGGCGCGCCCGGGGTCGCCGCCGGCCGCGGCGCACCGGGCGGCGGCGGTGGGGTCGATCACGGGAGCGGCGGCCAGGACGAGGACGTCGCGCTCGAACGGGGTGAGCCCGAAGGAGGCGCTGAGCGCGTCCAGGGCGGTGGTGGGCTGCCGGCGCCCGCCCCGGCGGCCGGTGGGCATGTCCGACGGCGTGGGTTCGCCCGCGTCGCGGCCGGCCGCGTGCGCGTCGACGCGGTCGAGCACGGCGGCGACCGCGGCCGACAGCGCCTGCCGGTGCGGCTCGTCCGCCGGGCCGTCGCGGCCCTGCCGTCGACGCGTGCTCATCTGGGTCCCCCGTCCTGCGGTCAGTGCGTCAGGTCCACGACGGGACCGCTGAACGTCCCGTCGCTCGACACCGTCAACTCGCTGGGCACGCCGTCCACCTGGACCCGGGCCAGGTAGGCGGTCGGGCGCACGCCGGCGACCGGCACCCGGACCTCGTACGGGTCGGTGCGCGGCAGCGGCGGCGCGGGTGCGCGGAACTGGTGGCTCGCCCCGGGCCGCCCGGCGGGCGGGTGCAACTCGTCCAGCAGCAGCAGGACCTGCTGGTCGTCCCGGAGCGGCAGGTCCAGCCGGACGTCCAGCCGGGCCGAGACCCCGGACGGTCCGTCGCCGCGGTCCGCCGTGCCGATCGGCCCGACGATCCGCGGCTGCCGGGCGAAGGTCTGCGCGTTGGACTCCAGCGCGAGGTGCTCGGCGGCGGGCCGGCCGTCCAGCGCCAGTCCGTGCAGCACCTGCACCTGGTACACGCCGGGCGGCAGGTCCTCCGGGACGGCGACCACCAGGCGGTCGTCCCGGACGCCGCCCGGGTCGACCGGCACCCGCCGCTCGCCCAGCCGGGCCACCACCAGGTCGGCGCGCAGGCCGGTGCCCTCCAGCACCAGCTCCCGGTCCTTGGTCACCGGCCCTTCGGCGGGAGCAGAGGGGGACCCGGCGGGCCGGGAGAGCACCCGCTCCACGACCGGCCCGCGGGAGGGCACGGCCCGCACGGTGCGGCGCAGCACCGGCTTGCCGGCCACCGGATCGACCCTGCCCTCCACGAAGACGGCGGCGGCCTGGTAGGTCACGGACAGCGCGTACGGCGTCTGGAGCAGCGTGCTCCACAGCTTGGACAGCTCCTCGACGTCCATCGTCGTGGGCGTGAAGCGCACCCGCTGCGGCGAGGCGGCCAGGTCCGTCCCCACCAGGTACGGCTGGGCGGCCGCCTCCTCGATCAACTGCCGCGACAGCACCGGCTGTTCGGTCAGTGCCCGGACCACGCAGCCGAGCAGCCGCTGGCCGACCAGCTGGGACTCCTCGCCGTAGCAGCTGATCAGGTAGTGCAGGTCCAGGGCGGCGGCCGGCCGGGCCAGCACCGTACCGTCCGTCGCGCGGGTGGGCGCGTCGCGGTTGCGCAGCGAGGCGTTGGCCGTGACCTGGTAGAGGAAGACGGTGATGGTCGGGTCGGCGGGCGGCTCGGTCGGCGGCTTGCGGGCGCCGACCTCGACCGCGAACGGGATGTCGGGCGAGAGCGCTCGGGTGATGAGCAGCCGCAGCGCCTCGCTCACGGTGGCGATCGCGAGGTGGTTGCTCACGGGTGCGCCCCCTCGGTCATGTGCCCCACCCGCCCGCTCATGTGCCCCAGCTGCCCGGTCATGTGCCCCACCCGCCCACTCATGTGCCCCAGCTGCCCGGTCATGTGGCCCACCCGCCCGCTCATGAGGTCTCCCGGTCGAGGTACTTGCCCAGGTCGAGGGCCGGGCCCGGGCGGGTGGCCGCCGGCTTGGGCGGCCCGGCCGGGGTGCGCTGGGCGGCCTTGACCTCGACCCGCCCGATCTGGACCCGCACCACCCGCTCGACCGGCCGCTGCCGGCGTCGGGTCCCGGTCCCGTGCGCCTGGCCCGCAGCGGCTGCCCCGGCGGCCCGCCGTGCGGACGCCGGTACGGCGGCGGCCGGCCGGACCGGCGCGGGCGGTGCCACGGCCGGCGGCTCGGGGGCACCCGCCCGGTGCGGTGCGGTGACGGGCGTCGGTACGGCTGCCGGGCGGGCGGCCGCCCCGCGCACCGCCGGCTCGACGGCCGGTGCGGCAAGGGGGGTGACCGGCGGCGGGACCAGCAGCGGCGTGCGCGGCAGCGGAAGGACGGGTGCGACAGCCGGCCGGTCCTCACCGGCCACCGCCCGCAGCGCCCTCTCGACCGGCACCGCGGGCGGTGCCGCCGGCGTCCGGGGGAGCGGCACGGGAACGGGCCGCCCGCCCGGGCGGCCCGGCCCGAACGACTCCTCGTCCACGACCGGCGGCGCCGGAGCGAGCGCGTCGAGCCGTTCGAACGGCCCCGGCAGGCGCGGGCGCACCCGTACCCCGGCCCGGTCCCCGCCCGGGCCGCCCTTCGCCACCAGGCGGTCGAAGTGGTCAGGCATCTGCACACAGCTCCAGGTAGTAGCGGCGCCGCAGCGGGCTGAGCGCCAGGATCTCCGCCTCGCTCCAGCCGTAGGCGGTGGCCAGGAGGTGGACGTCGAGCAGGGTCGCCCGGGCCCAGTCGTCCAGCTCCTCCCAGAGGTAGGAGGCGATGTCCAGCTCGGCGAGGGCCTGCTCGCCGCACTCGGGGCAGCTGAGGTGCAGCCGGACGTCCGCCCAGGGGTCGGCCGCGGCCGCGGCCTCGGCCACGCGCCGCTGGACCGGTTCGGGCAGGTGCCGGGCGGCGACCGGCTGCCCGCCGTGCTCGGCGGTCAGCACGCACCGCTCCAGCACGACGGCCCTGGCCTGATCCGCGGGGGCCCGCTCGGCGGCGGCCAGATCGCCCGGGGTGGGCAGCCGGAAGCCGACCTGCCAGCCGTCCAGCTCCACCCGCAGCGGGCCGTCCGCCGGCCGCGCGGCACCGACCACCTGCCCGGAGTCGAAGGCGAACTCCATCTCCTCCGCGCAACTCGGACAGCCGACCCGCACGTTGAGCAGTTCGCCGAACAACTCGGCGCGCAGGCCGAACAGTTCGGCGTCCCGCCGGCCGAGCGGCACGGCCAGCAGCTCCGCCGTCCCGGTGCCCGGACGGGCGACGGTGTGCAGCAGCAGGGCCCGCCCGGTGCGGCCGGCCGCCAGCCCGGCCTCCCAGGCGGCCAACAGGTCGGCCTCGCCGGCGAGTTCCATCGGTCGGCCGCTCAGGCCGGCTGCTGGAACGAGGGCTCTTCCGGCTCGGGCGTCTCCTCGTCCCGCTCCCAGCCCTCCACCTCCAGCTTGAGGCTCTGGATCGCCACCGCGTTGGCGTTGGCGTCCAGTTCGCCGAGCACCTGGTACTCACTCGGCCAGGCGCGGTACAGCTTGTGGGCGACCGCCACCTGACCGGCCTCGTTGAGCACCTGGATCACCAGGTCCTTGCGGAAGTCCCGCAACGAGACCTCCGCCCCGCGGCCCGCGCCGACCATCCAGACCTTGTTGGCCCAGCGGTCGAACTCCGGGTCGTGGGTGACCCCGCGCTCCAGGGTGACCGCCTCGAAGTCGGTGCGCCCCGGCGACTTGCGCGGCGCGCTCGGATCGCCCCCGCTGCGGTGCTTCACCACCTCGGTGGTGCGCTTGAGCGGGCTGATCTTGCTGATTCCGGCGACGACCCGACCGTCCCAGACGACCAGGAACTTGAAGTTCTTGTACGGATCGAACCGGTGCGGATTGACGGTGAACTCGACCATGGAGATCCTAAACCTCGAACTGTCCGGCGAGCTGCTCGATCTTGACGATCACGAATTCCGCGGGCTTGAGGGGCGCGAATCCGACCACGACGTTCACCACACCGCGATTGATGTCGTCCTGCGTGGTGGTGTCCTTGTCGCACTTGACGAAATAGGCCGAGCGCGCCGACGTGCCCTGGAACGCGCCCTGCTGGAACAGCGAGTGCAGGAACGCGCCCACGTTCAGCCGGATCTGCGCCCACAGCCGCTCGTCGTTGGGCTCGAACACGACCCACTTGGTACCGCGGTAGAGGCTCTCCTCCAGCATCAGCGCCAGACGCCGCACCGGGACGTACTTCCACTGCGAGCTGAGCGCGTCGGCGCCCGCCATGGTCCGCGCGCCCCACGCCACCGGGCCCACCACCGGGAACGTCCGCAGGCAGTTCACCGCGAGCGGGTTCAGCAGGCCGTTCTCCCGGTCCGTCAGCGGGACGGTCAGCGCGCGCACCCCGGGCAGCCCGGCCTCGGTGCCCGCGGGTGCCTTCCACACGCCCCGCTGGCCGTCGGTGCGCGCCATCACGCCGGCGATGGTGCCCGACGGCGGGAAGCTGCGCAGCCGGCCGGTGAGCGGGTCGACCAGCTCCAGGTGCGGGAAGTACAGCGCGGCGTGGTCGCTGCGCACCGAGTCGAAGGCGGACAGGCCCGCCCGGGCGGCGTCCAGCGTCGTCCACGCCTGCGGCGAGTCGACGATCAGGAACATCCGCTGCTCCACGCAGAGTGCCTGGGCGGCCGAGACGACCGTGACGGCGTCGTCCACGCTGGCGTAGCCGGCCAGTTCCGGCAGCACCAGCAGGTTGACGTCCGGCACGTCGCGCAGGGCCTGGATGCCGGTCTTGCCGGCCTCGCTGCCGATCAGGTCCGTCATGCCGGGGGCTCCGCCGTCCTGGCCTCCGGCGAGGGCGAGGACCGGCGGGTTGACCGAGCCCTCCAGCCCGAGGTTGTTGGCGGCCTCACCGAGGAAGCGCACCACGTCGGCCGGGTCGGTGGAGCCGGCGACGACCTGGAGCTGCCGCCCGAACACGCTCACCCGGGTGCCCGCGAAGGCCCGCTTGCCCGGGGCGTCGGGTAGGGCCCGCAGCTTGCGCTCCAGCAGCAGGGCGAGTTCGGGGACGGTGGTCGGCGCGGTGTCGTCCGCGGCCGGGTCGTAGATCCTGACGGTCCGCGAGACGTCGGCGATCTTCACCTGGATCTCGTGGGTGAGGTCCGGCAGCGTGGCCGCGAAGGGCTTGGAGACGGTGCCCACCGGGTCCGGTCGGCTCTCCGTCAGGACCTTCACCCGGACGACGCCCGAGCCGCTGTTCACCACCGTCTCGGCGAACCGGGGGCTGGCGGCCCGGACCGACAGGTCCGCGAAGGACTCCCGGACGGCGCCGGAGGTGTCGAAGACCTGGAGGTTGAAGGTCTCGGCCGGGGTCGGCGTCCGGTAGTCCACGGCGACCCGCAGCCCCCCGCCCCAGAGCCCCGGTTCGACGGCCGTGACCTCCAGGGCCGGGGTGGCGGTGGAGGACTGCGTCGAGTTGAGCGTGACGCCCGCGGCGGCGCCGGTGCCGGCCGCCGCGACCCGGACCACGACCCCGACCGAGCCCCCGTTGAGGAAGAACTGCTGGACGGCGTAGCTGACCGGGCTCTGACTCGCGAGGCCGCCGAAACGGCGTTCGAAGTCCGCGAAACTGGTGATGGTGACCGGCTGGTCGAGCGGGCCGCGCCGGGTGGCCCCGACGAAGGCGGTCACCGAGGTGCTCACCGCGGTGATGGTGCGGACGCCGCTGGGAAGCTCTTCGATGTAGACGCCCGGGTAGGTCGGTGTCGTCGGCAATTCCCCCTCCGTTCACTTCGTGCATCAAGAGACCGTGGAATGGGGTCCGGATGCATTGGTGGCAGGCTCAGTCTCAGATTCAGGTGACAATTCGTCAAGGCCTGAACTTGAAAGGCTAATTGTATTACTGGGCCTGTTTTCGGGGTTGCGGAATTTGGCGTTCCGCAACCCTTGTGCTGGGGCCCGTCAGCCGCCCTCGGGCAGGTTCCGGTAGTCGGGTCGGGCCGGCGTGGGGTCCGGCGGCGTCGCTGCGGGTGCGGGCGCCGGTGCCGGAGCTGGGGTGGGCGCAGGTGCGGGCGCGGGCGTGGGTGCGGCCGGTGCCGGTGCCGGTGCCGGTGCGGGCGCCGGTGCGGCTGGCGCAGGCGTGGGTGTGGGTGTGGGTGCGGGGACCGGCGGCTGGTAGGACGGCGGCCGGGCGGCCCCCAGGAACCAGCCCCAGCTCGCGCCGAACCGGTGCTCCAGGAACCGGAACGCGGCGTAGTAGACCGTGCCGAAGCCGGTGACCAGGGCGGAGGTGACGGAGGCGTTGTCCAGGTGGATGCCGAGCCGCGCGGCCTGCACCACGAGGAACGCGACGATGTAGGGCACGCACGTGCGCCACAGGGACAGGGCGAGTTGGTACATCTGTCCTCCTCGGCCGGTGTCAGCCGACGACGGTGAAGCCGTGCGTCTGGCCGAGCCGGGTCAGCGAGTTGATGCCGGGTATGCCGTCCGCCTGCTGCCCGCTGTACCCGTACCGGCGCTGCAGCTCGGCGTAGGCGTCGACGGTCCTCGTGCCGAACGAGCCGTCGGCCCACTGCCGGTCGAGCAGCCCCTCGGCGACGAGCGCCTGCTCCACCGTGTACACGTCGTCGGGGTGCGTGGTGGCGCCCTGGGCCGCGTCCGGGTCCTGGCGGGCCGCCGCGACGACCCTCGACTTCGACACCTCGGCCAGCGGGACGGCCCCGCCGAGCAGCCGGCGCAGCGAGGCCTCGCCGGGCACGCCGTCCGCGTCCCCGCCGGAGTAGCCCAGACTGCGCTGGAAGTCGGCGTAGTTGAGGGTGTCGGCGTCGGTCCAGTCCGGGCCGGGGCCCTGGCCGTAGTGCGAGCCGAAGTCCGCCGCCACCAGCGCCTCGCCGACGAGGGTGACCTGCGGACCGTGCGCGCCGTAGCCGTACGGCAGGCCGCCGACGCTGTTCTGGTACCGGGCCGGGGTCGGGTCCGGGGCCGGGTCCGGCTGCGGCGCGGGCTGCTGGGGCGGGGTGTTCGTCGTCCCGGACGGGCGCGGCGCACCCGACGTCACCCAGGCGTACAGCGCCGGGCCGGGGCAGTCGGTCGAGTAGCCGTCCTGGTGCCCCTTGATCTCCGGGCCCGCCGGGCCCTGCTGCTGGCAGTACTCGATCGCGTCCCGCAGCCCGTTGAGCTGTTCCGGGGTGGGCACGGTCGAGCCGGAGGAGCCGACCAGTCCGCACACCGCGTAGTGCGCCTCGTTGAGCGGGACGTCGCCGTTGGCGCTGTTGCGCCGGTTCAGCCCGCGGCCCTCGAACACGTGGCCGTGCTCGCAGACCACGAAGCTGTAGCCGATGTCCGACCAGCCGTCGTCGTCCATGTGCGAGGCCTGGAGGCGCCGGACGTAGGCCGGGCAGGAGTCGTGGGTGTCGAAGGTGTACGCCGTGCCGAGATAGTGCACCTTCACTCCGGCGCGCGGACCGGCGTACGGGATCGAACCGTTGGGCTCGCGCCAGGGCCGCGCGCCCCACTGGTCCCGGGGCACCAGCTGGAGCCCGGGCCAGTCGGGCGACTGCGGCCCCGGGGTCGGGGTCGGCGCGGGAGGCTCGGGGTCCGGGGTCCGGCCGGTGCCGGCCCAGGCCCGCAGCTCGTCCAGCGAGCCGTTGAACACGTCCGCGTCGAGCGGGTCGTCGCTGTACTGGTGGAAGCGCCAGGAGGCCTGGATGCGCGGCGAACCCGCGGACACGTAGTCCGCTATCCACAGGAAGTCACCGGCGTTGTCGTCCGTCCGGAACCAGTAGTCCCGGTTGGTGTAGAGCCCGACCAGGCGGTCCGGGTAACGCTGCTTGACCGCCGCCAGCCACCGGTTCTTCGCCTCGGTCGCGTCGCCGTCGCCGACCGACTGTCCGTACGGCTCGAAGTCCAGCACCAGCAGCTCGCCCGCGGGCACCTGCCCCACGACCCGGCAGAAGTGCTCCACCTCGCCGTCGACCGGGTTCTCCGCGTGCAGGAAGTGGTAGTGCCCGACCACCAGCCCGCGCCCCCGGGCGTCCGCGAGCTTGTCGATGTACCCCGACTGGCCGGTGTGGCCGCCTTCGGTGGCCTTGATGAAGACGAACTCCGCGTCCCCCGGAATGCCCGACTGGAAGTCGGAGACGTCATAACCCTTCGCGTATGCCATCAGGATGCTCCCCCTTTGCGCCGATGGCAGCCACGGCCGGCCCGGCCCCATCCCCCGGGGCACGCGACGCCGGCCAGGGCGTCATGTTCACTCCACCTGAGAACTGACTGAACGTCAACTCCGTTTATTTGAAGGTGTTCTGTGGGTTCTGCGGGCCTCCTGCGGTGGTCTCGTCCGGCAGTCCTGTGCCACTGGCACATCCGCCGGACGACACGCCGCGGCGAGGGGGCGTTCGGGGCCTGTCCGGTGGTCATGGGGCCGTGGTCGGGCGGGCTGGGGCGGCGCCCCGGCTGAGAGTTGCGGAGCGGATGTGCTCCAGCGCCCGGGTGTCGTCGGTTCGGGGGCGACGCGGCCGGCGGCCTGGCGGGCGGCCTGCCGCAGGTCGAGGACGCGGCGCGGGCAGCCGGTGCCCGGGAACGATGCGGCAAGGTCCGCGACGGCCTGCAAGCCCGTCGCGCTCCCGGCCGGGCTGTGGGCCGGGCCGGGAGCGCGACGGAGCGGGCGGCGGGCGGTGTCGGGGAACGGGACGTGCGTGCCGGGCGGTGTCAGGAGTCGGCGCAGGCCTTCCCGATCTCGCTGGCGGCGTCGGCGATCGGCTTGAAGTCGGGCTGCCGGCCCTTGGAGACCTGGTCGATGGCGGCGTTGACGGCCTTGGACAGCCGGTCGGCCGCCGGGTCGATCTTGTCCCCGCCGTCCTGGCGGAGCTTCCTGGCGTCGTCGGCGACCTTCCGCAAGGCCTCGACGGTGTGGTTGCGGCGGCTCTCGTCGGAGAGCTGTCCCACGTTGACGGTCGAATCGGCGGGGTCCTGGACGTCGCCGGTCAGGCTGATCGCCCGCTTTCCGCAGTCCAGGGCCTTGTCGGCGTCGCACGCGGTGAACAACGGGGCCGCCAGGAGCAGTACGAGCGTGGTGGCGGCCAGACGGTAAGACTTCCTTGTCATGTCTCTATCCCTCCCGCCGTATCAACGCCACTGCGCCGTGCGGAGGTTCCGGAAGCTCCGGTGAACCGTTGGGAAAGTCTTTGCCCACTGCGGAGGATGAGTCTCCGTCACATGGCGCGAGGAGTTCGGGGTGTTCACCCCACGGGTGCTGTCCGTGGGGTGAACACCAGCACGGTCACTACCGGTCGGCGGACTCGGAGAGGTCGCGTACCAGCCGGGTGATGGTCGGGGCGGCCACCGCGTGCGCGTCGGCCGCCCGCAGCACGGCGCCACCGATGGCGTCCAGCTCGGCCGGTCGGCCGGCCTCCACATCGCGCTGCATCGAGGACTTCATCGCCTCGGGCAGGCGGTCGAAGGAGGTGAGCAGGGCCTGCGCGTCCGCCGGCGCGCCGACCGCCCGGGTGACAGCGGCGATCTCGTCCAGCACCGCGAGGAGTTCGGCCCGGTGCTCGGTGCGTACGGTGCCGATCCCGCTCGCGTGGCGGGTGGTGAGCAGGGCGAACGGGGCGAGGAAGGAGAGCTTGCTCCACAGCATCGCCGTCTCGTCCTCGCGCAGCGTGACGTCCAGCCCGGAGTGGCGCAGCCGCTCGGCGAACTCGGCCACGGAGGCGTCGGGTTCGGCGGTGGCGCCGAGCTCTACGGCGGCGAACGGGCTGGTGTGCTCGATCCTCCCGGGCGCCGTCCGGGTGGTCTCGATCCGGATCGTGCCGGCCACCACCCGCCCGGCCGGGTAGCGTTCGCGCAGCAGCGCCATGTGGTCCAGGCCGTTGAGCAGCGGCACCACGATCCCGGTGCCGAGCACCTCCGGGGGCAACCGGTCGAGCGCGGCGGCCAGCGCCGTCTCCTTGACCGTCACGAAGGCCGCGTCGACCGGCTCGCGCAGCTCGGTCGCGGCCTCGACCCGGGCGGTGAACTCGCCGAACCGGCCGCTGCGGACGTGCAGTCCGTCCCGCCCGATGGCGGCCGCGGTCTCCTCGCCGGCCAGGCAGACGACCCGGTGGCCGTCACGGGCGAGCAGCGCGCCGATCAGTCCGCCGACGCCGCCCGGTCCGAGGACGGCGACGGTCAGGGGGGTGGTGGTCATGGTGACTCCCGAGGGTGGGTGGATGGGGGGAGGACGCGGAGGCGGAGGGCGGGCCCGGCTACGGGGCCTCCCAGAAGAACCGGCCCTCCAGACCGTCCGGGCTGAGGAAGCCGAAGCCGTTGCCGTAACCGAAGTTGAGGAAGTACGGATCGCCGTCGTCCGGGGCGTCCGAGAGGCCGAAGAGGTACTGCCAAGGGGCCGGGACCCGGGCCCGGCCGTTCGGGTAGGACGGGTCTCCGCCGAGGTGGTCGTGCGCGTGGTCGCCGTCCGGGAAGGGCACCTCGGGGCCCTCGTCGCGCAGGTACCGCTGGAAGGCGGCCCGCTGGTCCATCGCCCGGTCGACGCCGTCCGACAGCGGCACCACGTCCAGGTGGTACTCGACCGGGGTCCGCTCGCCGTCGGGCTCGCAGCGCCAGAGCGTACGGCCCCGGGTACCGGGCGGGCCGATCACGGCGAACGGCGGGATCCGCCCGCCCGGCTGGACGAGCAGCAGGCCGTCGCCGCGCTCCGGATCGAGGCCGCCCATGATCTCGTCCTCCTCGTCCAGGAAGAGGTACGCCAGCCGGCCGGGCTCGCCCGGGACGGGGAACTGCCCGATGAACACCAGCGGCTCACCGGTGCTGGGGTCGAGCGGCCAGGTGGGCTCGGCCAGCCAGCACGGTTCGCCGCCGAGCTTGGGGACCGGTGCGGTGATCGGCTGCTCGGCCGGGCGCGGGGACAGCTCCCGGCGGGGCAGGAAGGCGGCGTCGTGCGGACCGGTGGCGGTGCCGGTCGGGAGGGGGATCATGCGGCGGCCTCGGGGGGTGCGTCGTGGTCGGCGGGGGTGGGGGCGGGGGCGGGGAAGGGGACGGGGCCGAAGCCGGAGGGGAACGGCAGCTGGCGGCGCGGCTCCCGGTGGTGCGGCTCGCGATGGTGCGGCCCCCGGTGATACGGCTCGTGGCCCGAAGCGGGCTGCCGGACGCCGTGGCCGGGCAGCGGGTGGATGGTCACCGGATCATGATTCCCCGTCGGGCGGAGCCGGCGGGAGGCGGGGTGGGGCGGGCGGACGGGGCGAGTGCGCCGCCGGGCCGTGACGGGGGCTGCCGCGGCCGGTGGGCGGGCGGTCCGGTGCCGGTCCCGGCTGTGCCGCTGCGACCGGGGCCGAGGGACGTAGCACCACCTGCGGGGTTCGGTTTTCCGAACCCCGGATTCGGGTGCCAGCACAATCGATCTCCCGGCCCCGGACGCCCACGATGGAGGGCATGAACGCGATGACGACGGCCGCCACCACGGCGGCGAACGACGAGCTGACGGGCGCGGCCCTGAGCGGGGTCGGGCTGCACCGGGAGTACGGGCGCGGCGCGGCGGCCGTGCGGGCGCTGCGCGGGGTGTCGGTGGACTTCGCCCCCGGGACGTTCACGGCGGTGATGGGGCCGTCGGGATCCGGCAAGACCACCCTGCTGCACTGCCTGGCCGGGATGGACCGCCCGACCAGGGGCACGGTGCGGTGGGGCGGCACCGAGGTGTCCGGGCTGCCCGAACGGCGGCTGGCGGAGCTGCGCCGCACCCGGGTGGGGTTCGTGTTCCAGGCCTTCAACCTGATGCCCGCGATGACGGTCGTGCAGAACGTGGAGCTGCCCGGGCGGCTGGCCGGGCGGCCGCCGGAGCGCGGCAGGGTGCGGGAGGCGCTGGCCCGGGTCGGGCTGGCCGGGCGAGAGCGGCACCGGCCCGGGCAGCTGTCGGGCGGTCAGCAGCAGCGGGTGGCGATAGCCCGGGCCCTGGTCTCCCGGCCGGAGGTGCTGTTCGCCGACGAGCCGACCGGCGCGCTGGACCGCGCCACGGGGCAGGAGATTCTCGGCCTGCTGCGCGCGGGCGTCGACGCCGACGGGCAGACGTGCGTGATGGTCACCCACGACCCGGTCGCCGCCGGGTACGCGGACCGGGTGCTGCTGCTCGCCGACGGCCTCCTGGTGGACGAGCTGATCAGGCCGACGACCGCGCAGGTCGGCGAGCGGCTGAGCCGGTTGGGCGGGTGAGTGAGATGAGTGGTCCCGTCCTGAGTGGTCCCCTCCTGAGCAGTCCCGTGCTGAGCCTCTCGGTGGGGCAGATCCGCCGCCGACCGGCCTCCTTCGCCGGGCTGGGAACGGCGCTGTTCCTGGCGGTGGCGGCGGTGACGCTGTTCGGCTCGCTGGTCGCCGCGCAGGTCACGGCACCGGCCGCGGTGTCGCGGACGGCGGTGTCCGGGCCGGGCCTGGTGCTGATCGCCGGCGCGTTCGGCGAGATCGCCGTCCTGGTCGCGCTGTTCGTGGTGGTCAACGCGCTCGGGTTCACCCTGCGCCAGCAGCACCGGGACTTGGCCCTGCTGCGCACCGTCGCGGCCACGCCCCGTCAGATCCGGCGGGTGGTGCGCGCGCAGGTGGTGGCGACGGCCCTGCTGGTGGCCGGGCCGGGCGGCCTGGTGGGCTTCCTCGCCGCCCGGGCCTTCCTCGCCGCACTCCAGCGGCGCGGCATGGCGGCAGCCGGGCTTCGCATACCCGGCGCGCCGGTGCCCGCGCTGGTCGGGCTCGGAGTGGCGCTGCTGGTCGGCCTGGCGGCCACCGCCGTCGCGGCCCGCCGGATCACCCGGCCGGCCCCGGCCGTCGCACTCACCGAGGGCGCGGGCGCGCCACGGCGGACGGGCGCGCCGCGGCTGCTCGCCGGGGTGGCGGTGCTCGTCGGCGGAGGGCTGCTGCTGCGACTGGCGGCGAGCCGGCCGGCCGGAGAGCTGGACAAGGCGGGGCAGGCCGCGCTGCTCGGCTCGCTGGTGCTGCTGGTCGCGGTCGGGCTGCTGGGGCCGGTGGCGGCACGGGGCCTGGCCGTCGTGCTCGGCGTCCCGGCGCGGGCGCTCGTGCCCCGGGCCGGCTGGCTGGCGGACGCCAACCTCCGTGGCTACGCGGCCCGGCTCTCCTCGGCGGTGGTGCCGGTCGCGCTGCTGGTCGGGCTCTCCGGCACCATGCTGACCCTGACCGGCACCGCCGAGCACGTGGCCCGGGCGACGGGCGCCGCGACCAGCGTCACCAAGGAGAGCGACATCTGGCTGCGCGAGGTGGAGCTCGGACTGCTGGTCTGCTTCGCGGCGGTCTCCACGGTCAACACCCTGGTGGCGCTGACCGCCGACCGGCGCCGCGAGTTCGCGCTGCTGCGCCTGGTCGGGGCGACGCGGCGGCAGCTGCTGCGGATGCTCGCCCTGGAGGCCGTCCTGACGACGGCGATCGGCGTGCTGCTGGGCGCGATGGTGGCGGCGGCGGCCTCGGGGGCGTTCAGCCTGGCGGTGACGGGCTCGGCGGTTCCGGTGGTGCCGTGGGCGGCGTGCGCCTGGGTGGTCCTGGGGGCGGCGGTGCTCACCGTGCCGGGGATCGTGGGCACGGGCCTGTGGGCGGTCGGTGGCTCGGCGGTGGCGTCGACGGGCGGGGAACGGGGGTGAGAGGAGGGAAGCGCAGGTGGACGTCGGCGGTGGGCGGGCCGCCGGGTCGGTGTCGCGGTGGTCCGATGGGTCGTCCGGACGGAAGGGCAGGCGGGTGCGGTGGTCGCAGGGCCCCTGGTGGATGCTGGAGGCCGGTTGGTGGGTGAGTCGGCGGGTGAGTCGTGAGGTGGACGGTGGCTGAGGGGCGGCGGTACCGGTCGGTGCGCGGCGGTGAACTGGCCTTCGCGGTGCTCGGGTTGCCGCTCGGGGTGCTCGGTGGGGTGTACGCCGTCGCGGTCCTCTACGCAGGGGTGCTGCTCTCGCTCACCGTGCTGGGCCTGCCGTTCGTGGTCGCCGCGCTGCTCGGGACGAGGAGGCTCGGCGGGCCGCACCGGTGGCTGGTCGGGCGGCTGCTCCGGGAAGAGGTGCCCGCGCCGCCGCCGTTGCCGCGCCCGTCCGGGGTGTTCGCCCGGGGCCGGGTGGTGCTGACCGACCCGGTGGCCTGGCGGACACTGCTCTACCTCCTCCTGCGGCTGCCGCTGGGCGTGCTCGGCTTCCTGGCCGTGGTCGGGCTGCCGCTCGGCAGCGTCTGGCTGGCGGGCTTCCCGCTCTGGGTGCGGATGATGGAGCCGGGCCCGAGGTCGATCGGCCTGCTGGACCTCGGAGCGGTCCTGATCGGCCTCGCCATGCTGGCCGTCGTCCCGGCGGCGGTGCGGGTGCTCGGCGGAGCGGACCGTACGCTCGCCCGTGCCCTGCTCGGGCCGGTGCGCTCCCAGCAGCGGGTACGTCAGCTGGAGCACGCCCGGGCCACCCTGCTGGCCGAGAACACCGACCGGCTGCGGCGCCTGGAACGCGACCTGCACGACGGGGCCCAGGCCCAGCTGGTCGCCCTCGCCATCACCCTGTCGCTCGCCGACGAGGTGTTGGCGGAGGGCGTTCCCGGCGGGGGTGTCCCCGCAGGGGGCGGGCCGGCCGGTTCGGGCGGGCCCGACCTGGGGCGGTTGCGCACCCTGGTCGACCGGGCCCGTGGGCAGACCGACGACGCCATCGCCGGTCTGCGCCGACTGACCCGGGGCATCCACCCGGTGGCGCTGGACGGCGGGTTGGCCCAGGCGCTGCCGGGGCTGACCGCCACCGCGCCGGTGCCTGTCGACGTCCGGCTGGAACTGCGGGAACGCCCGGAGGAGGTGATCGAGCGGGCCGTCTACTTCTGCGCGGCCGAGCTGTTGAGCAACGTGGCCAAGCACAGCGGCGCGCGGTCGGCGGAGCTCACCGTGACCGCGGCCGACGGAAGGGTCCGGCTGACCGTCCGCGACGACGGGCGCGGCGGCGCCGCGATCGGTGCGGGCACCGGGCTGGCCGGCCTGGCCGAGCGGCTCGCGGCGGTGGACGGGACGCTGCGGGTGGACAGCCCGCCGGGTGGGCCGACGGTGGTCGGGGCCGAGCTGCCAGTGCGGCTCTGACGGGCGGTCGCGACCGGGGCCGTCGGGACCGCGGCCTTCGGAGGCGCCGCCCTCGGAGCCGTCGCCTCAGGGGGTGCCGCTCTCCGCGAGGTAGGCGAGCACGGCCTTGACCCGGCGGTTGTCGGCGTCGGTCGCGGGCAGGTCGAACTTGCCGAACACAGCGGCCACGTGCTTCTCCACCGCCCGCTCCGATACCACCAGCAGCGTGGCGATCGACCGGTTGGAGTGCCCCTGCGCCATCAGCTCCAGCACTTCCCGCTCGCGCGGGGTGAGCGCGTCCACCCGGCTGCGCCGACCGCCGTGCATCAAGCCGTTGACGATCTCCGGGTCGAGGGCCGTGCCGCCCGCGGCGACCCGGTGCAGGGCGTCCACGAACTCGGACGTCCGGGCCACCCGTTCCTTGAGCAGGTAGCCGATGCCCGCCGCGCCGTCCGCCAACAGCCGTGCCGCCCAGGCGGTCTCGACGTGCTGGGAGAACACCAGGATGCCGACCCCGGGCAGAGCGGTCCGGATCTCCACCGCGGCCCGGATGCCCTCGTCGGTGTGGGTGGGCGGCATCCGGATGTCCACCACGGCCACGTCGGGTCGGTGCTCGGTGACGGCGGCCACCAGCTCGGGCGCGGTACCGGCGGTGGCGACCACCGCGCACCCGCGGGCGGTGAGGAGTTCGACCATGCCGTCCCGGAGGATCACCGAATCCTCGGCGAGGACGACGCGGAGCTGCTTGTCGATCATGCCGTCATTATCCGGCCCGCCGTTCTCGGACCCCCTTCTCGGACCCCCTTCTCGGAGCTCCCTCCCGGAAATTCTTCAGTCCAGACTGGACAGTCCAGACTGATGAAATTACCGTGGAACCGTGACCGAGAAGCGAACCGCCCGCCCCCGAGCCACTGCCGAGACCGCGACGTCCGCAGGGCCTGAGAGGGCTGTGGAGTCCGAGGCACCTGAGGAGTCCGCCGTGGCCGTGGTGCCCGACACCGCGGCGCTGGCCGCCCGTGAGCTGCGCGCCGTCTTCAGCCGGCTGCGCCGCACCCTGCGGGAGGCGAGCGGGACCAGCGACCTGACGCCCTCCCAGACCGCCGTGCTCAGTCGGCTGATCAACGACGGTCCGGCCTCCGCGAGTGCGCTGGCCGCCGCCGAGCGGGTCCGTCCGCAGTCGATGGCCGCCACACTCGGCGCGCTCGAACAGCACGGACTGGTCGGGCGCCGTCCCGACCCCGAGGACGGCCGCCGCCAGGTGGTCAGCCTCACCCAGGCCGGCCTGGCCCACGTCGCGAACAGTCGCCAGGCCCGCCAGGAGTGGCTGACCCGGGCCATGGCGGAGCACTACACCGAGTCCGAGCGCGCCACCGTGCTGGAGGCACTGGCCCTGCTCGACCGGCTGAACCGGTGAAGGCCGGCCCGTACGCCATGCTGGCCCGGCTGCGGGCCCGCCGTCAGCTGCCCGCTCCGGACGGCGGGTTCAACCGCCGGCTGATCGCACCGATGGTGCTCGGTTCGGTGCTCAATCCGATCAACTCGTCGATGATCGCGGTGGCCCTGGTACCCGTGGGCGCCGCCTTCGGCGCGCCGCCCGCCGAGACGGCCTGGCTGGTCACCGCGCTCTACCTGGCCACCGCCGTCGGCCAGCCGGTGATCGGGAGACTGGTGGACACCCACGGGCCGCGCCGGCTCTACCTCGCCGGGACGGCCCTGGTCGGCCTCGCCGGACTGCTCGGCACGCTCGCCCCGTCGCTCGGACTGCTGATCGCCGCCCGGGTGCTGCTGGGACTCGGCACCTCCGCGGCCTACCCCGCCGCGATGCACCTGACCCGCAGCGAGGCCGAGCGGACCGGGCAGTCCAGTCCTACCGGGGTGCTGGCGGTGCTGGCCGTGGCCAACCAGACCGTCGCGGTGGTCGGCCCCACCCTCGGAGGTCTGCTGATCGGCGTGGGCGGCTGGCGGACGGTCTTCGCCGTCAACGTCCCGCTGTCACTGGCCTGTCTGATACTCGGCGCGGCTCGGCTGCCCGTCGCCGAGCGCCGCTTCGGCAGCTCCGGCAGCTCCGACCGCTCCGGCAGCCCTGGCAGTTCCGGCAGCCCTGGCCGCGGCGACCGCCCTTCCGACCGCCCTGGCGGCCCCGAGCGCCTCGACCACGCCGGGATCGCGCTGTTCGCGCTCCTGCTGCTCGCCCTGATGCTGTTCCTGATGAAGCCCGACCCGGCGCGCTGGTACCTCCCGGTGCTCGCCGTCCTGGCGGCCGTCGCCTTCGCCGTCCGCGAGCGGCGGGCCCGCACCCCCTTCATCGACCTGCGGTCGCTCGCCGGCAACCGCCCGCTGATCGCCACCTATCTGCGCCAGGTGCTCGGCTACACCGCCATCTACGCCTTCCTCTACGGCTACACCCAGTGGCTGGAGGAAGGGCGCGGCCTGTCGGCCGCCACCGCCGGACTGGTGCTGCTGCCGCTCTCGCTGACCGCGCTCACGGCCGCCGGGGTCACCGGCCGCAGCCCGGGCGTGCGCGGCAAGCTGCTGGTCGGCTCCGCCTGCCAGATCGCGGCCTGCGCCGCCCTGCTGCCGGTGCACGCGAGCAGCCCGGGTGTCCTGCTGATCGCGGTCGGCGTGCTGGCGGGCGTCTCCCAGGGGCTGATCGGGCTCGGCACCCAGACCGCCCTCTACCACCAGGCGGATCCGGCGGCCATCGCCTCGGCGGCCGGGCTGCTGCGCACCTTCATGTACCTCGGCGCGATGGCGGCCTCGGCCGCGAACGCCGCCTTCTTCCCGCACGGTGCCACCACGGGCGGGCTGCACCGCCTCGCGCTGTTCATGCTCGGCGCTGCGGCCCTGCTCCTCCTCACCGTGCCCGACCGTTCGCTCGGCCGACTGGGAAGTCCCTCGCAGCACCAGGGATGACGGCCGACCAGTTCTCCTCCGCCGGGGTTCCGCGCCGGGTGTGGACGCCCGGGGAGAGGTCGACCACCTCGGTCGGACAGGCCTCCCGGACGAGCGTGAGCCGTACGCTGCTCGTCCAGCCAGTCCGGTGCGGGGGAGGGCACGACCCGGAGCGCGACGCCCGATTCCTCCGCTCCTCCGCGTCGGAGACGGTCGCCCAGAGCCCGCCCGGCCGTGCGGGCTCGATCCGCAGCTCCGGGCCGTGCTCCTCGTCCGGCCGGCGGACCGCGGACCCGCGATCGAGCCGGTCCAAGACCGTCTCCCACTGACTGAGAGGGCGGTCGGTCAGCAGCGTGACGAACCGGCCTCGTACCGGGTCGGCGGTGACGGTGATGTCGTAGTCCAGCCGGTCGTGGCCGTCGGGCGGGAAACACCCCGTGCCCGGCGGCGCCGCCCCCTGCGGGCGTCGTCGGCACGCGGACGGCCCGCCCACGCGGGGCCGGCCCGCCCTCACGCGAACGGCCCGCCGGGCGTGGAGTGTCGGGCGGGCCGTTCGGGCGGTGAGGTGGGTGGTTCGTTCGGTGCGGCGGCGGTCGTCGGGTCAGCGATGGTCCGGGTGGCCGGTGAGCACGGTGGTGAAGATCGGTTCGCCGTGCTGGTGACCGGTCACGGTGGTGGTGAGGGTGTCCGGGTCCACGCCGGGGGTGTGTCGGGCGGTGATCGTGGTGGGCGCGTCGTGCTCGGCGTACCGGTGGAAGGTGGTGGCCGCGGCGGCCGGGGTGACGGTGACCGGGCTGCTCAGCGCGTTGGCGGCCTGCCGGGCGGCCTCCAGTAGCACCATGCCCGGGATGTGGTCGTTGGTGTGGTCGAAGAGGATCGGGTGCCGGAAGTCGGGGGTGAGGTGCCAGCTGCCGGGGGCGTCGGCCGGGGTCAGGACGACGTCGCACGGGCGGAGCCGGCCGACCCGGGCCGGCGGGAGCGGCTCGGCGGTCATGATCGGCGCCGACGGGTGCTCGGCGCCGTGGCGGCCCCGGCGCAGCCGCTGGTAGGTGGAGTGCGGGACGGTGGTGAAGCGGGCGTACCCGGTGCCGGCGCGCTGGGTGCCCCGCCGGACGACGGTCTCCAGCGTGAAGTCGACCGTGGTGCCGGCACGACGCGGCTGGGCGAGGAGCTGGACCTCCAGGGTGAGGTCGGTCGGTGCCGTGCCGATCAGCAGCCGGTGCGGCAGGGTGGTGTAGTCGAGGTTCCACATCATGAACTTGTGGTCGAGCGGTATGTCGAACCGGGCGTGGGCCAGATAGAGACCGGCTTGGCGGATCGTTTCAGCAGTTTGCATCGGGTCGTGCCGGGTGCCGTCCGCGGTACTGAAGAAGGTGTGCGCCCGCGGCCACTGCGCGGTGACGGCGAAGACGGTGTCGGTCAGCTGTCGGCTGCCGGTGATGAAGACCTCGGCGTGGCAGGCCCGGTGGACGTACTCCTTGGCGACGGTGCTGGTCAGGCGGGGCACCGGGGCTGCCGTGGTCGGGCCGGGGATCGTCCGGGAGTCCAAGCCGGTGCGGGTGCCGGTGCCAGTGCGGCTGGAGGTGCGGGTGGCGGTGCGGGTGGTGAGGGCGGAGTCGGGCGTGCGGTAGGTCAGAAGAGTCATAGGGAGCGCTCCGAAAGGCCGTGATGGGCGGGGTGGGCTGCTCAGGGCTCGTAAGATACGTACCTACCGGTTTGGTTTTCAAGAAGCCAGAGCGAAGGTTCGTCGGCGGCCGAGCGTGTTCGGTCGAGCACGGTGGGTGCGTGTCGATTGTCGCCTGGGGATCAGATTTGTCGAGTGGGCGTTCTTGACCTGCGACAACGCCGACAGGCAGGATTGACAGGTTCATTACCAGTGCCCGGTTGTCCGTCGCCCGCTCGGCTTCAAGTGGGAGTTCTTGCTCCGGTTGTCGGGGCCGGCGACGGGATGTCGGCCCTCTCTGCCCGGCCCGCACCGGCTATGCGGTTTCGGTCCGCTCAAGGACGGCCCTATGCGGCCCGGGATGCAAGGCCCCACGTCGAGCTCGGCGGTTAGGATACGGGTTGTTTGGTTTTGTTTGCCGAGCCTTTCGGGTGGGGTGGTTACGGTGGTGCGGCAGGAGCGGGCGGTCCGGACGCGTCGGCTGATCCTGGAGGCGGCGGCGTCGGTCTTCGACGAGCACGGGTACGAGGGGGCGACGATCGGTGAGGTCGTGGCCCGTGCCGGGGTCACCCGCGGCGCGGTGTACTTCCACTTCGCCTCGAAGCGGGAGCTCGCCCAGGGGGTCGTGGACGAGCAGTTCGGCCGGGACGAGATCCCCGAACGGCACTGCAAGCTCCAGGAGTTCGTGGACCTCGGGATGGTGGTCGCCCATCTCATGCCGCACGATCCGGTGCTGAGTGCCGGTGCGCGGCTCTCCCTCGGCCAGGACGTGTTCGGCGACTTCAGCGGCGGTGCGGCGCCGGGCTGGATCCAGCGGGCCGAGAGCGTGCTGGAGACGGCGGCGCGGCGCGGTGAGCTGCTGCCCCAGGTGGTGCCCGCCGAGACGGCCTGGCTGGTCACCGGGGCCTGGACGGGGGTGCAGATCCAGTCCCAGAAGATGTCCGGGCGGGCGGACCTGGAGCGCCGGATCGCCTCGCTGTACCAGCACGTGATGCCCAGTATCGCGGTGCCCGGGGTGCTGGCCACGCTCGACCTCGCGGTGGACCGGGGGGCCCGGGTGGTCGCGGAGCTGGCGGCGGCCCGGGCGGCGGAGTCCGTCGCCGACGAGGAGGCCGGGCGGGGCGCGGAGGAGCCGGTCGGGGCCGGACCGGCCTGAGTCGGGCGCTCCGGGCCGGCCGGGTTGCCCGGGCGGGCCTCGGATGAAGCCGGCTTGAGGTCGGACCGGCAGTCCGGCGTTCGACTCCACCGGGGATTGCTCGCCCCGGAAACGAGCAGTGCGTTCGGTTTCGTATCAGGAAACCGCCTGTCCTGTTTTTTTGGATGGGTGCCGGGCGCTCGATCGACCGCTACCGCACCACGTGAGCCTGCATCGGGAGGCGCCCGGCGGTGATGGGCGACGGCGGGGCCGGCGGCTATGCGGCGAGCACGCCGGTGTTCTGGCAGGCGTGCAGCAGCCACCGGCCGTCGTCCTGCCGGGTCATGACGTACAGCGGTGCACCCTCCGAGTCGCCCTCCGGCGAACGGTAGACCTGGCGGACCTTGACCGCGGCCACGTCGGGGCGGAGGAACCGGATGTGCACCGGCTCGTACGTGACCTCGCCGTCCCAGGTCGCGGCGGGCAGGACGGCCCGGGTGAACTCGGCGATGCTGTCCAGGCCGAGGAGGACCTTGCCGTGCGCGGTGGTCCAGATCGCCTCGGGGTGGAACAGCGCGAGGAACGCCTCCGGGTCCTTGGCGCGTTGGGCGCGTTCGACGGCGGCCACGACCCGTTCGATGGCCCGGATGTCCGCCTCGGGGTTCGCCGGGGCTACGGCTGCTGCTTCGGTGTTCATGTGGATCACCCTGGACCCTCAAGTGGCCTTGAGGTCAAGCCGGTCGGGCGTCCCGGCGCGCAGCGTCAGGTAGTCGTCGAGGCGGGCCGAGGCGGTGAGCATCGTGAGGGACCGGGTGGTGAGGCGCTGCTGCCAGGCGTCGAGAGCGGCGGCCGGCTCGCCGCTGCCGCCCGCCGTGCGGACCTGCCGCAGCACGGTGGCGATGTGGTTCAGCAGGTAGCCGCCCCGGCGCAGCAGGTGGGCGAGTTCGGCGTCCCGGACGTCCGCGGGGAGGTAGCGGCGGTGGCCGGTGGCGCGGTCCCGGGCCGGGGTGAGGATGCCGGCGGCCTCCCAGGCCCGCAGGGTCGCGGGGGTGACACCGAGCCGGTGCGCGACCTCCCCGACCGAGCGGGGGCCGGGCGGTGCGGGAAGCCCGATACCGGCGATGGCGCCGCCGGTCAGGTGGCCGACGGCCTCGCGGACGGCGGCGAGGGTCTCCCGGTCGCGCAGCAACTGGGCGTGGCCCCGGTCGAGTTCGGTGAGGGCCTCGTCGAGCCGCTCGGCATGGACGGCGGTCATGACCGATCCGGCGGTGGCGTACCCGTACGCGGGGACGAGGGTGAGGTAGGCGCGCAGGGCGGAAGCGTGCAGCTCGGTGTAGATCCGGTACCCGGTGGGCGTGCGCTCGGCGGGCGGAAGGCAGCCGTCGCGCTCGTAGTTGCGGATCGCCTGGGTCGAGATGCCGTGCTCGCGGGCGAGGTCAGCGGGTCGCATGGTCGTCCGGTCGTCTCCCGTTCCGGGCCCGGGTGGGCGTTCGAAGCCGATCGATCCGCCATTGCCGTGCTGCCCGACTTCGGTGTCGTTTGAGGCTTTCGGCAGCGAGTGAGCGGCGGTTGAGCGGTAGTGGCGGGAAAAGTCTCAACCGTTCTGTCAAGGATACGCTTGAGGTCCATGAACCAGGACATGCATGACTTCGTCACCACCGGGTGCGAGCTTCTGGGCCTCGGCGAGCCGACGCACCGGGAACCGGCGTTCGGGCTGGTCCGCAACGAGCTGTTCGCCCGGCTGGTCGACCGGGGCTTCCGGTCGATCGCCCTGGAGACCGACCGGGTGGCCGCCTTCGCCGTGGACGCCTACGTCCGGGAGGGCGTCGGCACCCTCGAATCGGCGATGCGGGAAGGCTTCACCCACGGGTTCGGGGAACTCGCCCCCAACCGCCGACTCGTCGCCTGGATGCGGGAGTTCAACCGGCACCGGCCGCCCGGCGAGCGGCTGGCCTTCCACGGCTTCGACATCCCGACCGAGAACACCAGCGCCCCCAGCCCGCGCGGCTACCTCGAACACGCCCGCGACTACCTGGGGTCGGACCTGGACATCGCCGCCGTGGCGGGCGAGGACGAGCGCTGGAGCCGTACGGAGGCGGTGATGGATCCGGCCCGGTCGCCGGGTGACAGCGCCGAGGCCGCGCGGCTGCGCTGCCTCGCCGACGACCTGCTCCTCCAACTCCACATGCGGGCACCGGAACTGATCGGATCGACCTCGCCGGCCCAGTGGTACGCGGCCCGCGCCCGGCTGGCCGCCGGGATCGGGCTGCTGCGCTACCACGCCCAGTCGGCGGTCCGGGGCCGTACCCAGAGCGCCCGGATCAGCGCCCTGCTCGGCGCGCGGGACGCCCTGATGGCGCAGAACCTCCTCGACATCCGCGAGATCGAGTCCCGGCGCGGACCGACCCTGCTCTTCGCCCACAACCGGCACCTGCAACGCAACCCGAGCGCCTGGGCGCTGGGCGAGCTGGACTGCCGGTGGACGGGCGCGGGCCACATCGCGGGCATGCTGCTGGGCGAGCGCTACGCCTTCGTCGCCGGGAGCCTGGGGCGCAGCGAGGCGCTCGGGCTCGCCGAGCCGGCGCCGGGGACGTACGAGGCCCACCTCCAGGGAAGCGGTGCGGCCTGGGAGTTGACGGACACCGCGCTGCCGGCCGGGGCCCGCACCCGCACCGACACCCTCCCGCGGCAGGGCTACTTCCCGCTCGACCGTGAGGTGCTCGACGGCGCGGCCGCGCTGCTGCACATCGCCGACGGCGCGGCGGTGTCGGCCGGAGCCGGAGTGCCGGCCGAAACCTGAGCGCCGGCCGAATCCTGAATGCCGGCCGGAGCCTGAGCGCCGACCGGCCCGGGGTAGGCCTGCCGCAGGTGGGCCACCAGGGCCGCGGCCGGTGGCGAGCAGGGCCGGTCGGCCGGCCAGGCGAGCGCGATCCGGACCCGCGGCACGGGACCGGTCAGCGGGCGCACCCGCAGACCGGGCAGCGGGCCCGGGTCCGGCAGCACGGCCACGCCCAGGCCGTGCGCGGCGAGTTCGGCCAACTGCGGTGGGGCGGCCGCCTCGACGCCGACCGCCGGATCGACGCCGGCCTCGGCCAGGGCGGACTCCAGCGCGGTGCGCAGACCGGTGCCGCGCGGGGTGCTCACCAGGGCGTGTCCGGCGAGCGCCGAGACCGGGAGCGCGTTCCGGCCGTGGCCGGCAGCACCGGCAGCACCGGCAGCCTCGGCGACGGTGTCCGAGCCCGGGCCGGAGCCGGAGCCCGGGCCGGAGCCGGTGTCCGAGCCGTCCGCGGAGCCCGCGGCGTCGGCGAGCGGATGCTCCGGCGCGCAGGCCGCGACCAGCGGGACCTCCAGCACCGTGTGCAGCGTGAGCCCGCTCAGTGCCGACCAGCCGTCGTCGCCCTCCCGCCCGCTCGCGGGGCTGGGCAGGCCGACGACGGCGAGGTCCAGCCGGCCGTCGCGCAGGGTGGAGAGCATCCGCGCGGTGGTGTCCTCGGTGAGTGAGAAGTCGATGCCGGGGTGTTCCTGGCGGAACGCCGCGAGTGTGGTGGCGAGCCCGGGGAAGGTGCCCAGCTCGGACGGTGGGGTCAGGGCCGCCCCGGCGACCATGCCCAGGCGCACGTGTCCGCGCCGCAGCCCGCCGAACTCCTGGGCCGCGTGGCGGGCCGCGGCCGCGGAGGCGAGCGCGGCCCGGGCGTGCGGCAGCACCGCCTCGCCGACCGGGGTGAGCCGCACGGTGCGGCCCGACCGGTCGAGCAGCCGGTGGCCCAGCTCCCGTTCCAGCTGCCGGACCTGGGCGCTCACCCCCGGTTGGGTCAGGTGCAGCAGCTGCGCGGCCCGGGTGAAACTGCCGTGCTGGGCGACGGTGACGAAGTACTGGAGCTGCCGCAGTTCCATAACTCCTGATCATAGGTGGCAGAACGTCCCGGTCTTGGACGGGTGTGCGGTTCCGGCCGCAGGCTGGACGCATGGAAACCGTGCCGCAGAACCAGGACACCGGGCAGATCCACTGGATCCGCGAGCAGATCGCGGCCGAGCGCCGCGAACTCGCCGACGTGTTCGCCGACCTCACCCCGGAGCAGTGGGACTCGCCCTCGCTGTGCGGGGGTTGGCGGGTCCGGGAGGTGGCGGCGCACATGAGCACCGGCTTCCGGTACGCGACGGCGCGCACGCTCCTCGAACTCGCCCGCTCCGGCGGCAACATCCACCGCATGGCCGACCGGATCGCCCGCCGCGACGCGGCCGCCATGACCGAGCGCGAACTCGCCGCCGCCATGGCCGACCACGCCGACCACCCCTGGCGCCCGCCCGTCGGCGGCCGGATCGCCGCCCTCGCCCACGACGCCGTCCACGGCCTCGACATCACCGTGGCGCTCGGGCTGCCCGCGCGGTTGCCGGTGGTGCGGACGACGGCCCTGCTGGCCGGCGTCTCACCCCGCACGCTGCGCTTCTTCGGGGCCCGGCTGGACGGCGTCCGGCTGGTGGCGACGGACGCCGACTGGTCCTACGGGCACGGTCCGCTCACCGTGGCAGGACGGGCGGAGCACCTGCTGGCGGTGGCGTACGGGCGCCGGGTGCCGGAGGGCCTGCTGGCGGGGCCCGGCGCGGGGCGGTTCACCGCCGCCGGGTGAGGCGGAGCCCTACCGGCTCCGGCGTCCAGCGACCGGACGAGTGCGGCGTGCAACGGCTCGGCCTGGGAGCGGTCCAAGGATCACCGCCGCCCGGGAGTCCGCGTCCCCCGCGCCGTCCGCGGAGGGCCGGCCGTCATGCGAGCCTCGGGGGGCCGTGACTACGATCGGAAGAAGCCCTTCCGGATGGTGGTGAGACGGAAGCCAGGTCGCCGATGGCCCCGAGGTCCGTGCAGTGGCCGCCGTACGTGCGGGTCGCGCCGTGGTTGCTGACCGCCGGCGGGCTGGTGTGGAACGCGCTGGACCCGACCGACTACTGGGGCGATCCGCTGCTGGCGGCAGCCTCCGTGCTGGCGGGCGCGCTGCTGGCGCTGCGGGACACCGTCGCGGTGGGGGTGGCCAACGTCCTCGGCATCGTGCTGCTGTCCACCCAGGACGGGACGATCGGGACCGTGGCCGGCTTCCTCGAGCTGGCGAACACGGTGTTCGCGGCGCTGCTCGGGGTCGGGGTGAACCGCGTGGTGGCCCGGCACGGGCGGCGGCTGGCGCGGGTGCGGTCGGTGGCCGAGGCTGCGCAGCGGGCGGTGCTGCCGGAGCCGCCCGCGCGGGTGGGGCGGCTGTCGGTCGCGGCCTGTTACCGGGCTGCCCAGGACGAGGCGCTGATCGGCGGAGACGCGTACGCGCTGCAGGCCACCCCGTACGGCGTGCGCGGGCTGATCGCCGACGTGCGGGGCAAGGGGCTGCACGCGGTCGGGGCGGTCTCGGTGCTGCTGGGCGCCTTCCGCGAGGACTCCCACCGGCTGCCGGACCTGGCCGCGCTCGCGGACGCGCTGGAGGACTCGCTGCTGCGGGAGGTCGAGCGGATGAGCGAGGAACTGCGGCTGGAGGGGTTCATCACCGCACTGCTGGTGGAGTTCCCGCCGGGGGAGGAGACCGTGCGCACGCTCGACTGCGGGCACCCCGGCCCGTACCTGCTGAGCCCTTACCCGGAGGGCGGGGCCGAGCCCCCGGTGCGCCGGCTGGACGCGGCGGACCCGGGGCTGCCGCTGGGGATGGGCGGACTGGGCGTGGCGCGTCCGGCGCCGGAGAGCCGGCCGTTCCCGGCCGGGTGCACGCTGCTGCTGGTGACGGACGGGGTCACCGAGGCGCGGGACGCGGCGGGGGAGTTCTACGACCCGGTGCTCGGGCTGGCCCCGCTGGGGCCGTTCGCCGGGCCCGGTGAGGTGCTGGACGCGCTGGTCGCGGATGTCGAGCGGTGGACCGGCGGGCCCAGGGACGACGACATGGCGGTGCTGGCGATCACCCGCCGGGCGGAGACGGGGTCGGGCGGCTGACGGGCGGGGTCGGGTCGGCGGCAGGGTCGGGCGGCTGATGGTCGGGGTCGGGGTCGGCGGCAGGGTCGGGCGGTCGGGGTCGGCCGGGTGGCCACCCGGCTGGGTTCGCAGGTGGCCCGTATCCGTCCGGTCACCCCTGTCTACGGCTCGCTGCGGTCACGCGGATATCACGATGAGGTGACGGTAGGACTGCACTCCATGGAATCCGGCCAAGTTGAGCGTCATCGTCCGGTGGCTGGAAAGACGGCGTCCGAATACCGGACAAGAATCTGGACGGGAGGGCCCGGAGGTGATCAAGGTGCCCGCCGGCCCGTGCCCCCAAGGCCGACGGGCACCGCGGGCGGCGCGGCGGCGGGGGAAGCGGCCGTAAGGAGCGCGCAAGGGTCGGCCGGGGGAGTGACCTGATTCGGCCGACCTGTGGTCCGTCCGGAAACGAACCTGGTGCTTGCCCCGTGTCGAAGGGGTGACCGAGAGTCGCACCGATGAACGAGAAGCCCAGCCCCCGCCAGGCCCGTCTGCTCGGCCACCGCGATTTCCGGCTCCTGCTGACCGGAGCCGCGGCGGCCCAGACGGGCAGCCAGGTCACCCTGGTAGCCCTCCCGTTGGTGGCCGTGATGGTGCTCGACGCCACGCCGTTCGAGGTCGGCCTGCTGACCGCCGCCGAAACCGCCGCCTTCCTGCTCGTCGGCCTCCCGGCGGGCGCCTGGCTGGACCGGATGCGCAAGCTGCCGGTGCTGATCCGGGCCGACGTGGTGCGGTGCCTGGCCGTCGGGTCGATCCCGCCGGCCGCCGCCTTCGGGGTGCTGACCATGCCGCAGCTCTACGTGGTGGCGCTGGTCACCGGGGTGGCGACGGTGTTCTTCGACGTCGCCCACCAGTCCTTCCTGCCCGCCGTCCTGCCGCGCGAGCAACTGGTCGGCGGCAACGGGGCCCTGGAGACGGTCCGTTCCTCGGCGCAGATCGCCGGGCCGGGCCTCGGCGGCGGGCTGGTCCAGCTGCTCGGGGCGCCGCTCGCCATCGTGGCCGACGCCTGCGGCTACCTCGCCTCCGCGCTGCTGCTCGTCCGGATCAAGGTCGAGGAGCCGCGGCCCGAACCCGAGCCGGGGCGCTCCCTGCGCGCCGAGGTCGGAGAGGGCGTGCGGTTCGTGCTCGGTCACCCGCTGCTACGGGCGATCGCGACCGCCACCGCCACGTCCAACCTGTTCTCCGCCGTGCTGGCCGCCGTGCAGACGGTGTTCTGGGTGCGGGTGCTCGACCTGTCGCCGGGCGCGATCGGCGTGCTGCTGTCGGTCTCCGCCATCGGCGGACTGGCAGGCGCGCTGTGCGCCGGGCAGCTCGCCCGGTGGATCGGACAGGCCAGGCTGATCTGGCTGTCCACGGTGGTCACGGCGCCGTTCGCGCTGCTCTGGCCGCTGTCCGGCGGCGGTGCGGGCGTGGTGCTGTTCGGCCTGGCCTCCGGGGTGGTGCTGTTCGGCGCGGTGGCCTACAACGTCGCCCAGGTGAGCTTCCGGCAGAGCGTCTGCCCACCGGAACTGCTCGGCCGGATGAACGCCACCATGCGCTTCCTGGTGTGGGGCACCCTGCCGATCGGCGCGCTGATCGGCGGTGTGGTCGCCGACGCGTCCGGGCCGCGCACCGCGCTCTGGCTCTGCGCCGCCGGGTTCCTGCTGGTGCCGCTGCCGCTGCTGCTCTCCCCGCTGCGGCGGATGCGCGAGCTGCCGGGCCCCGAGCGTGCGGCCGGGCAGGGCGCGGGTGCAGGCGCCGAGGACACCGCCGACGAGGAGAGCGCCGTGAGCCCCGGTGCGTCCTGACCGGCCCGCCCGCCGGTACCTCTCACCCGATTCCCGCACCCGATTCCCGCACCCGATTCCCCCGCCACCGGGCCCGAGCAAGGCCCGGCCCTCTCCCCGACCGATCCCAGACCCGAGCCGCGACCGGAAACCGGAGACCGTTCCCGTGCACGCCAGCATCACCGCCGCCTACCTCGCCCGGTACCGCTCCGCCGCCGCCGAATCCCCGGTGGAGCTGCTCCCGCTGACCGGCGCCCAGCGGCGCTTCCTGATCACCCGCCGGCTCACGCCGCAGAGCCGCACCGATGTCGTCCCGCTGTTCTTCGCCTACCCGTGCGGCACCCTCGACCTGGACCGGCTGGCCCGTGCCGCGGCCGCGGTGGCCGCCCACCACCCGGCGCTGTGCGGCGGATTCGCGACCGTGCGCGGCACACCCGTGCTGCGCACCGGCGGGCCCTCGGCCGAGGCCGCCCGGATCGCCGTCGCCCCCGGCGGCACCGCCCGCGCGGCGCTGCGCGAGGCCCTGCTGGACTGGCCCGCCGACGGACCCGCGCTGCGCCTGCTGGTGGCCGCGGACCCGGACGGGGACGAGGAACTGCTCGCCCTCGCACTGGACCACGCCGCCTGCGACGAGCAGTCGCTCGGCGTGCTGACCGCCGAACTGAGCGCCGCGTACGAGCAGGACGAGCCGCCGGCGGAGGGGCCCACCTCCCAGGCGACGGCCGACTACCGGCAGGCCGTCGAACTGCAGCTCGCCGCCGAGGACGCCGCCGGCGGCCCGGCCGCCCAGGCCCACTGGGGCCGCCGGCTGGGCGGCCTGACCGGGGCGGGCGGCGGCGCGGCGACGTCCACCGGCATGCTCGCCGAGCGGCTGCCCGCCGCCGACGGCGCCGCCCGCGGCGCCGTCTTCCCGGCCCTGCTGGACGCGGTCGGCTCGGCCCTGCACCGGCTGCATCGGCTGCACGGGGCGGAGGGGGCCGCCCGGCCGGAGACCGGCGGGGGGCCGCTCGCGCTCGGCTACCCGTGGGGCGGACGGCCGGCGGACGCACCCGCCGCGCTCGGCTGCTTCCTCAACACCCTGGTGCACCCGGCGACTTCGGGCCCGGTCGCGGACCTGGACGCGCTCGCCGACGCCTGGTGGGACGACCTCGACCACGCCGGCACCCCCTTCGACGAGGTGGTCCGCGCAGCCCGCACCGCCGGGGCCCCGTGGTCGGGCGCCCTGGACGCCCTGCTCACCATGGAGGACCTGCACCGCCGTCCTCCGCTGGTGCTCGGCGGCACGCCCGGCCGGGAGGTCCACCTGGACGGGCGCCCGCTCGCCGCGCCGCTCGCCGTCTCCGCCTCGCACGGCGACGACCTGCTGATCCGGCTGGCCTGGGACCGCGACCGCTTCCCCGAGGCCGACGCCAGGGCCGCCTTCGGCGAACTGCTCGCCGTGCTGCGACACCACCTGCACGCCGGGCCGATCCCGGGCCCTCAGGCCTGATCGCGCTCAGCGGACCGGGTCCACCTGACCGCGCGCCCGCACGCCCCACCCGCGGGCCCCGAACCACCACGACCGATTCGCCACGACCAGTCCGCCACGACGAATCCACCACACCCGTCCACACCCGTCCACGCGCGTCCGACACGCCGCCCGACGGGACCTCCGGGGCCCCCGGGCCGCACCTCACCCCGGTGCGGCCCGGTCCACCGGCCGGCGCGGGAACACCCCACGCCCGCTCACGGCCCCAGCAGTGCCGACACGCCCACCACACAAGGGAATCGACCATGTTCGCACTCTCTCCCTCGCAGGAGATCGTCTGGCTGCACGAGCAGATGCTGCCGGGCAGTCGCGCCTACAACTTCACCGCCGTCCTCGACCTCTGGGGCACCCTCGACCGGGACGCGCTGCACGCCGGCCTGGCCGCCGTGCTGGCCCACCACCCCGGCCTGCGGCTGGAGTTGGTGCCCAGGTCGGAGGGACTGCCCGGCCAGCGGGTCGCCGACGGCTGTGAACCGGAGCTGCGCCACAGCGACTTCACCGCCGAGCCGGACCCGGAGGCCGCCTTCCGCCGGCTGCTCGCCGCCGAGGCCGAGGAGCCGCTGGACACCGAGCGGGCGCCGGTGCTGCGCTGGCACCTGGTCCGGCTCGGCGACGACCACCACCGGCTGATCCACGTCGAGCACCACCTCGTCCACGACGGCCACTCCTTCGCGATCCTGCTGCGCGACCTCTTCACCGTCTACCGCGCCACCGTCCTCGGCGAGCCGTACGAGCTGCCCACCGCCCCCTCGTACGAGGACCACGCCCGCACCGCCGCCGACCTCCCCCGGGACCGCGCACTCGACTTCTGGAGCAAGGAGCTGACCGACGCGCCGCGCGAGGTCACCCTGCCCGGGCTGGCCCGGCCGGGTGCCGAACGGCGCCACCGCGGCGGCCAGTTGCGCCAGTCGATCGGCGCCGACCTGGCCGAGCGGCTGCGCGAGCGCAGCAAGGCGGACGGCCACACCCCGTTCAGCACCCTGCTCGCCCTGTTCGCCGAGCTGCTGCGACGGCACAGCGGCCACCGCGAGCTGGTGGTCGGCACCGCCGTCGGCAACCGCCCGGAGGGCTTCGAGGGCACCGTCGGCATGTTCGTCAACACCGTCCCGCTGCGCCTGCGGCTCGATCCGACGGCCCCCGGCACCGAGGCCGTGGATGAGGTGACCGACGTCCTGCTGCGCGCCCTGCCGTACCAGGACCTGCCGGTCCAGGAGCTGACCCGCCGACTCGGACTGCACACCACCGGCGCCGACAACCCGCTGTTCAACGTGATGTTCAGCGCGCACGACGCGGCGCTGCCCGACGTCCAGGCGCCCGGGCTGGAGGTCTCGCTGTACGAGGGCTTCAACACCGGCACCACCCGCTTCGACCTCGACCTGGTGCTGCTGCCCGACGACCGCCGGGTGGTCGGCGAGAAGCACGGCGCCGCCGGGATGACCCTGGTCTGGGACTACGACGCCGACCTGTTCCGCGAGTCCGAGGCGGTGCTGCTGTCCGAGCGGCTGCTGGAGCTGCTGCGCTGCTACCTGGACCTTCCGCAGACGCCGATCGCCGCCCTGGCCCCCGCACCCGAGGCCGCGCAGGACGCCCCGGTCACCCCGGCCACTCCGGCCGCGCTCGACCCGGCCGCCGCCCACGATCCGACCGCGCTGGCCCTGCTGGCCGGCACCGAGCGGATCAGCTACGGCGAACTCGACCGCCGGGTCACCGAGTTGGTGGAGCGGCTGCGTGCCGCCGGAGTCGTCCCCGGTCAGCCGGTGGCCACCGTGCTGCCGCGCGGCGCCGACAGCGTGGTCGCCCTGCTCGCCTGCCTGCGGTACGGCGCCGTGTACGCGCCGCTGTCCACCGAGGACCCGGCCGCCCGGCTCGGGCTGCTGCTGGAGCGGCTGAGCCCGGCGCTCGTCCTCGCCACCCGGCAGAGCGCGCTGGCGCTGCCCGCCGAGGGCGTCACCCCGGCCCTGCTGGACGGCCCCGCCTTCCCGAAGGCCGAGCCCGCCGCCGTGCTGGACGGCGCCGCCTACGTGATCCACACCTCCGGCTCCACCGGAGTGCCCAAGCCCGTCCTGGTCGGCCGCGAGGCCCTCGCCGGGTACGTCGCCGCGATCGCCGACCGCTACCGGCTCACCTCCACCGACCGGGTGCTGCTGTTCGCCCGGCCGTCCTTCGACGTGGCCCTGGAGGAGGTGCTGCCCGCCCTCGCGGTCGGCGCCGCCCTCGTCGTCCCGCAGCGCGAGGTGCCCACCGGGCCCGAACTGGTGGCCGTGCTGGCCGCCCGCGGCGTCACCGTCGCCAACCTGCCCACCAGCTACCTGCTCGCCGTCCGCGAGGACCTGGTCGAGGCGCTGCGCGACGGCCGCTGGGCGCCCCGCCTGCTGGTGCTCGGCGGCGAGCGGCTGCCCGCCCGGGCGCTGGCCGGCCTGACCGAGGCCACCACCGTGCTGAACGCCTACGGCGTCACCGAGGCCACCGTCACCTCCACCGTGTACGAGGTCACCGCCGCCGACGTCGCCGAGGACGGCGAGATCCCGCTCGGCGCCGAACTCGACGGCGTGCGCATCCACGTCCTGGACGACACCCTGCGCCCGCTCGCCCCCGGCTGCGTCGGCGAACTCGCCGTCGGCGGACCCCTGTTGGCCGAGGGCTACCTGGGACTTCCGGAGCCCACCGCGGCCCGCTTCGTCACCGTCCCCGCGCTCGGCGACGCCCGCGTCTACCGCACCGGCGACCGCGGCTACCGCGACCTGGACGGGCGGCTGCGCTTCCTCGGCCGCGCCGACAACCAGGTCAAGCTGCGCGGCCACCGGATCGAGCTGGAGGAGATCGAGGCCGCCGCCTCCGCCGAACTCGGCGGCCGCTCCTGCGCGGTGCTGCTGCACACCGACCCGCAGACCGGCCCGCGCCTGGTCGGCTTCCTGGAGGGCGCCGACCGCCCCGACCAGGCCGCCCTGCACGAGGCGCTCGCCCGCCGGCTGCCCGGCGGACTCGTCCCGGCGAGCTGGACGGCCGTCGCCGCGATGCCGACCCTGCCCGGTGGCAAGCCCGACCGCGCCGCCCTCGCCCGCCTGGTGGCCGATGCCCCGGAGGCGGAGGAGAGCGAGCCCAGCGAGTTCACCGACCCCGGCCAGCGGCTGATCGCCGCCGCCTGGCGCGAGGTGCTCGGCCACGACCGCTTCACCGCGGACTCGCACTTCTTCGAGGTCGGCGGCCACTCGCTGCTCGCCGCCCAGCTCGCCGCGTACCTGGAGCCCCACCTCGGCAGCCGCCCGCCGCTGCGCACCCTGTTCCGTCACGCCGTGCTGGCCGACCAGGCCCGCGCCCTCACCGCCGGTGGTGCCAAGTGACTTCTCCCTCCGCCGTCCTCGAGGCCGGCCACCGCGAACTCGTCGAGGCCTTCGAGAGCTTCGTGCGCCGCGAACTCGTCCCGCTGGCCGCCGAGTTGCCCGAGACCGCCGACCAGGTCCCGGCCGACCTGCGGACCTACGTCCGCAAGCGCTCCGCCGCCCTCGGCTTCTACGCGGGCGACTACCCCGAGGAACTCGGCGGCGCCGACATGCCGTTCACCGCCGTCGTCCTGCTGCACCACGCCGCCGGGCGCAGCGGCTGCGTGCTCGCCCCGTACGCGCTGGCCGGCTCCGACGGGCCCAGCCCGCTGCTGCGGCACGGCACCCCCGAGCAGGTCGAGCGCCACCTCGTCCCTCTGGTGCGCGGCGAGCAGACCCGCTGCCTCGCCCTCACCGAACCGCACGCCGGCTCCGACGCGTTCCACCTCACCACCACCGCCATGCGCACCGGCGACAGCTGGGTGCTGAACGGCCGCAAGACCTTCGTCAGCAACGCCGAGCACGCCGGGATCGCGCTGGTCGTCGCCGCCACCGACCTCGGCGACGGGGCCGGTCCCACGGCCGGCGCCACCGCCTTCGTGCTGCCGATGGACCAGCCCGGGCTGCGGATCGGCCAGCGCTACGAGGGCATGTCCGGCGAGCCGCTGTTCGAGCTGCTGCTGGACGGGGTCACCGTCGGCCAGGAGGCCGTGATCGGCGGTGAGGAGGGTGTCGGCGCGGCCACCGCCCTCGCCATCGACAGCCTCTCGCGCGGCCGCCTGGTGGTCGCCGCGATGTGCAACGGGATCGCCGAGCACGCGCTGCGGATCGGCGTCGAGTACGCCAAGGACCGGCGGGCCTTCGGCCGGGTGATCGGCGAGTACCAGCACGTCCAGGAGCACCTGGTCGCCACCCGGGCCGAGGTCGAGGCCTCCAAGCTGCTCACCCTCGCCTGCGCCCGGCTGGTCGACGAGGGCACCGAGTCGCCCGAGAACGCGGCGCTCGCCAAGCTCACCGCCTCCGAGACCGCCGTGCGCGCGGTGGACCGCTCGCTCCAGGTGCACGGGGCCACCGGCTGGGTGCGCGGGCACCCGCTGGAGTTCCTGTACCGCTACGTCCGGATGACCACGATCATCGAGGGGACCTCGGAGGTCCAGAAGGTGATCATCGCCCGTTCCATGGGCCTGAACTGACGCTACGTCACTCACTTGTCCGGATCCTGGAGATGATGATGGAAAACCTTGACGCCGCGGCCCTGACCGCAGACGCCCCGAGCATCGGCTACGGCCGTCCGCACCAGGACGGCGCGGTGCTCGACCTGTTCACCACCTGGGTGCACCGCACCCCCGACGCCCCCGCCCTGATCGACGGCGAGCACACCTACAGCTACGCCGAACTCGACCGCCTCGCCGACTCCGTGGCCGAGGCCCTGCGCGGCAAGGTCGGCCCGGGCGACCTGCTCGGGGTCTGCCTCGGCCACTCGGTCTCGCTGGTCGCCGTCACCCTGGCCGCCGCCAAGCTCGGCGCCGTCCACCTGCCGCTCGGCCCGCGCCCCGGCGAGCGCCGACTGCGCGCCGTCGCCGAGCAGCTGCGCCCGGCCTGCCTGGTCGGCGAGCCGGACCTGCTGCCGCCCGGCGGCGAGCGGCTCCCGCTGGACCTGCCCACCGCCGGTGTGGTGGCCGCCCTGACCTCCGGCGAGCAGGTGAGCGTCCCGGCCGGTACCCACTACGCGGTGCTCACCTCCGGCTCCACCGGCACCCCGAAGGCCGTCGCCGTCACCGAGCCGGCGCTCGGCGCGCTGCTGCAGTGGTACCGCGAACTGACCGGCCTCGGCCCGGGGGAGCGGCACAGCCTGCTGATCGGCGTCGCCTTCGACCCGCACGTGCAGGAGCTGTGGGCCGGCCTCACCTCCGGCGCGGCCCTGGTCGTCGCCCCCGAGGCGGTCCGCTGGGACACCGGCGCGCTCACCGACTGGTGGCGCGAGGCCGGTGTCACCGCGTCCATCCTGCCCACCCCGCTGGCCGAGCCGGTCCTCGGCCGGCCCTGGCCCGCCAGGCTGGCGCTGCGCCACCTGGTGATCGGCGGCGACCGGCTGCGCCGCGCCCCCGGGCCCGACGTCACCGCGACCGTCCACAACGCCTACGGCCCCGCCGAGGCCACCGTCACCACCACCGTCCACACCATGGCCCCCGGTGGCGACCACGGCGCCGGCGCCCCGCCGATCGGCCTGCCGATCGACGGCGCCGTCCTCCTGGTCACCGACGAGGACGGCCGCCCGGTGCCGCGCGGCACGGCCGGCGAGCTGCGGATCGGCGGCCGGGGCCTGGCCGCCGGGTACCTCGACCCCGAGCTGACCGCCCGCCGCTTCGTCGACGCGCCCGCCGGGGTGACCGGCACCGACCGGGTCTACCGCACCGGCGACCGGGTGGTGATGCGGCCGGACGGAGTGCTGGAGTTCCACGGCCGCCTCGACGACCAGGTCAAGGTCAGCGGTGTGCGGATCGAACCCGCCGAGGTCGAGGCCGCCTTCGAGCGCGACCCGCAGGTGCACCGGGCGGTGGTCGCCGCCGAACAGGCGCCGACCGGCGGGGCCCGACTGCTCGCCTTCGTCCGGGCCGAGGCGGGCGCCGACCCCGCGGCTCTGCTCGACGCCGTCCGCCCGTGGCTGCCCGAGCAGGCCGTCCCCTCCGCCGTCCGGCTGGTGGAGCACTTCCCGCTGGACGCCAACGGCAAGGTGGACCGCCAGTCCCTGCTGGCCGACGCGGCGGCCGCCGAGCCGGACGAGGAGGCCCTGGCCGACGAGGGCGGCACCCCGGTCGAGCGCACCGTGCTGAAGCTCTGCCGCGAGCTGATCGGCCGCGCCGACCTCGGACTGGGGGACAACTTCCTGGCGTCGGGCGGAAATTCGCTCGCCGCGGCGAGACTGCTGGAGGCCCTGGAGAACGAGTACGGCGTACGGCTGCGCGCCCCCCTGGTGCTGCGCCAGCCCGACCTGCGGGCCGTCGCCCGGCTGGTCGAGGAGCGGGCGGCCGAACCGGCCGCGACCGCCTGACCCCGCCCGAACCTCCTCAGCAGGGCGCCCCGGCCCACCCGGCCGGGGCGCCCGGAAGGGAACCACCCATGACCACCAGGACTCCCGCGAGCCCCGCGCACCCCGCGACCACCGAGAACCCCGCGACCTCGGCGAGCTCCGCGGCTCCCCTCGTGCGGCCCGCCCTCGCCCTGCCCACGCTGCCCACCCTCATCACCCGTCAGGCCGAGCGCCGGCCCGACGCCCTCGCCGTGACCGACGGATCCACCGTCCTGACCTACCGCGAACTCGTCGAAGCGGCAGGCCGGCTGGCCGCCGTCCTGGCCGCCCGGGGAATCGGCCCCGGCAGCGCCGTCGCCCTGCTGTGCGCCCGCTCGACCCGGTTCGTCGTCGCCCAGCTCGCCGCCTGGCGGGCCGGCGCCCTGGTCGTCCCGATCGACCCGGCCTACCCGCGCCCGCGGATCGCCGAGATGATCGCCGACGCGGACGTCCGGCTCGTCCTGGGCGACAAGGGGCTGCTCGCCGAGGCCGGGCTCCCGGAGGAGCGCGCCCTGGTGCTGACCGAGCGCGGCACCGAGGCCGCCGACGGGACGGCGCCCGACGCCGCCGACCCGGCCGCGCCCGCCCTGCTCTACTACACCTCCGGCTCCACCGGCCGCCCCAAGGGCGTCCTCGTCCCGCACAGCGCCGTCGCCGACCTGGCCACCGCCGAGGACTCGGTCGTCCTCGGCCCCCGGGACCGGGTGCTCTTCCACTCCACCGTCTCCTTCGACGCCGCCACCTTCGAGCTGTGGGCCCCGCTCGCCCGCGGCGCCGCCGTGGCCGTCTCCCCGAGCGAGCGGCCCAGCGCCGAGGACCTGGTCCGCGACGTCGAGAGCTTCGGCGTCACCACGCTCTTCCTCACCACCGCGCTCTTCCACCACCTCGCCGCCCGGCGGTCCCGGCTCTTCGGCGTGCTGCGCACCCTGCTCGTCGGCGGCGAGGCGATCTCCTCCGAGTACGCGGGCGCCGTGCTGCGGGCCTTCCCGTGGCTCGAACTGGTCAACGTGTACGGGCCGACCGAGGCCACCACCTTCACCACCCTGCACCCGGTCACCCGGGCCGACTGCGCCGGCTCCGTCCCGATCGGCCGGACCTTCGGCGGCGCCCGGGCCCACGTCCTGGACGAGCGGCTCGCGCCGGTGGCGCCGGGCACCGTCGGCGAACTGTGGATCGCCGGCGACCGGCTGGCCCTCGGCTACCTCGACCGGCCGGAGCTGACCGCCGAGCGCTTCCGCGAACTGCCCGGCATCGGACGTGCCTACCGCAGCGGCGACCGGGTCGCCCGACTGCCCGACGGCTCCCTGGAGTACCACGGGCGCACCGACGACCAGGTCAAGGTGCGCGGCTTCCGGATCGAACCCGGCGAGGTCGAGCACGCGCTGCTCCAGCTGCCCGAGGTCGCCGAGGCGGCGGTCGTGGTCCGCCGGGCCGGGCAGGCCGACGCCGCGCTCACCGCCTGCCTGGTGTTCGCCGAGGGCGCCCGCCCGGCCGTCGAGACGCTGCGGGCCCGGCTGGCCGAGCGGCTGCCCGCCCACCTGGTGCCCACCGCCTGGACCGTGCTGGCCGCGCTGCCGCTGACCGGCAGCGGAAAGGTGGACCGGCGGGCGCTGGCCGCCGACGACCCGGCCGAGGCACGGCCGTCCACCGGCGGGCAGGCCGAGACGCCGCCGACCGCCGACGCCGGACTCGGCCCGATCGAGCAGGTCGTCGCCGAGGCGTGGAGCCGCGCCCTGGAACGCCCGATCACCGACCCGTCCGCCGACTTCCTCGCCGAGGGCGGCCACTCGCTGCTCGCCATGTGGGTGGTGGACGACCTGCGCGAGGACCTCGGGGTCGAGCTGTCGCTCGCCGACTTCCTCGACCACCCGACCGTCGCCGCCCAGGCCGAGCTGCTGGAGCGCGCCCTGCGGGCCGCCGACGACACCCCCGGAGCCGACCGATGAGCACCGTCGACCAGACCGACCTGCTGCGCCGCGCCCGCAACCGCCGCGCCGCCGGCGCCGCCGTTACCGCCGGCACCGCCACCGCCACCGCCGCCGTCACGCCCGCACCGGAGGACCGCTCGGCCGAGCCCACCGGTCCCGCCCCGCTCTCGCACGCCCAGCAGCGGATGTGGCTGATGGACCACCTCGGCCAGGGCGGCGCCCTCTACAACGTGCCGCTCGCCACCCGGCTGCGCGGCCCGCTCGACCACGCGGCCCTCGCCGCCGCGCTCACCGGCCTGACCGAGCGGCACGCCGTCCTGCGCACCCGCTACCCGCGCCGGGGCGAGGAGCCGTACCAGCGGATCGACCCGGTCGTCCCGGTGCCGCTGCCGGTCCTGGACGCCACCGGCCCGGAGCAGCTCGCCGCCGAGGCCGCCCGTCCGTTCGACCTCGTCACCGGACCGGTGCTGCGCGCCGTGCTGCTGCGGCACGGGCCCGAGGACCACACGCTGCTTCTGACGATCCATCACATCGCGGTGGACGGCGGCTCACTGCCCTTCCTCGCGTCCGAACTCGGGGCGCTGTACCGCGCCGCGCGGGACGGCGTACCGAGCCAACTCCCGCCACCGGCCCCCTCGTACGCCGACTACGCCCGCCAGGAGCGCGCCCGGGAGGCCGAACTGACCTCCGCCGCCGACACCCTCGCGGCCGGCCTGTCCGGGGCCCGGCCGCTGTCACTGCTGCGGCCCGTGCCGCCCGGCGCCCGCGAGCGCCGCGCCGCCCTGCACGCGGCCCCGCTGGACCCGGCCGTCGTGGTGGGGCTGCGCGGCCTCGGCGGGCGGCACGGCGCCACGCTGTTCACCGTCGTGCTGGCCGCCGCGTTCGCGGCGCTGCGCACCGCCTCCGGGCAGGACGACCTGGTCCTCGGCTGCGCGAGCGGCCACCGCGCCCGGCCCGAGTTCCGCCGGACCGTCGGCCTCGCGGTCAACACCCTCGCCGTGCGGGCGAATCCGTCCGGAGACCCGTCGTTCGCCGAGTTGCTCGGTCTGGTCCGGACCGCCCTGCTCGACGCCCAGCGGCACCACGAGGTGCCGTTCGACCTCGTGGTCGAACGGCTCGGCGCGGCCTCGCGCGGCGCGGACGGCACGCCGCTGCTCTCGGTCAGCTGCGACCTGGTCCAGGCCGTCGAACCGCTGGCGCTGCCGGGCCTCGAAGCCGAGAACGTCGAACTCGACCTGGGGCTGGCCAAGTTCGGTCTCGCCCTGCTCGTGGAGGACGGCCCGCGGCCGCGCGTGCTGGTCCAGCACGACCGGGACGCGGTGGACGGGACCGTCGCCGCCCGGCTCGCCGACGCCTTCGCCGCGGTGCTCACCGCCGTGGCCGGCGACCCGGACCTGCCGCTGTCCGCACTGCCCGGCGAGCGGCTGGCCGCCGCCGAACACCCGGTGGTGGCGGCCCTGTCGGCCGACCCGGCGGTGGCCGAGGCGGCCGTGGTCGAGACCCCCGACGGCCCGCCGCTCGCCTACGCGGTGGTGCGCGGGCCGGTCACGCCGAGCGGCAGCGCCCTGCGGGCCGCCCTGCGCGGGCTCCTTCCGGCCGCCGAACTGCCGCTCGCCGTCACCCTGGTGGACCGACTGCCCCGGCACCCCGACGGCACCCTGGACCGCGACCGGCTGCCCGGCGCCACCCCGCGCGCCCAAGGCCCGCTGGCGGAAGACCCGTCGGCGGAAGGCCCGTTGGACGTCGTGCGGCAGGCCTACGGTGAACTCCTCGGCGCGACCCCGCCCGCCGACGGCGACTTCTTCGCCCTCGGCGGCCACTCCCTGGTCGCCGTCCAGCTCGCCGAACGCCTGCGCACCCGCACCGGGCTGCCGCTCACCGGCCTCGACATCCTGGAGCAGCGCACCCCGCGCGCCCTCGCCGCCCTGCTCGCCACCCGCGCGGAGGAGCGCCGCGCCGCCCTCGCCCAGGCCGGCGGCCGGCCGCAGGACGCCGCGGCCCGAGCGCGGACCACCGGCGCCCGCACCGGCACCGTCCTGCTCACCGGCGCCACCGGCGGGGTCGGCGCGGCCGTGCTCCAGGAACTGATCGCCCAGGGCCGGCCGGTCCGGGTGCTGGTCCGGCCGGAGTCCGCGCACCTGCCCGCGCTGAACGGCGCCGAGGTGGCGGAAGGCGACCTCGGCGACCTCGACAGCCTGCGCCGGGCCGTCGACGGCGTCGACGCCGTCATCCACTGCGCCTGCACCTTCACCGACCACGCCACCGACCTCGCCGCGATGCGCGCCCTGGTCGACGGCTGGCGGGGCGGCCCGTTCGTCTTCGTCAGCAGCATCGACGCGTACGGCCGTCCGGCGGGTACCGAGGTCCCCGAGGGCAGCCCCAGCGGAGCGTCCGTCACCCCGTACGGGCAGGCCAAACTGGACTGCGAGCGGATCCTCTTCGAGGCCGCCGCCGGCCGCGGCCAGGCCATCGCCGTCCGCGCCCCGATCGTCTGGGGCCCGCACCACCGCCTGCGCGACCAGCTCCGCTGGGGTGCCACCGGCCCGCTCTACCAGGCCGCCCTGGCCGGCCGGCCGATCGGCCTGCCGGACTCGCAGGAGTGGCACGGGGCCTCCTGGGTGCACGCCGCCGCCCTGGCCCGCGCCCTCACCGCCTGCCTCACCCCGGGCCACCCCGCCGCCGGCCGGGTCGTCAACGCGGTGAGCGGACACCTCTCCTGGGCCGACTTCACCGCCGAACTGGTCCGCCTGCTCGGCTCCGACAGCCCGATCGCCGCCACCGCGGACGCCGACGAGGAACTCCGCCGGCCCTGGCACTACCGGGCGGACGTCCTGGCCGACGCCCTCGCCCCCGAACCCGGCGAGGACTGGCGCGGCGTCCTGGCGGCGATGGTCCGCTGACGCCCCGGCGGCGGGGGGGGGGGGGGGGGGGGGGGGCGGCGGCCCCCCCCCCCCCCCCCCCCCCCCCCCCCGCCGCCCCCGCGCCCGCCGCGGGCCCCCACCCG